>CACXFV010000028.1 GCA_902767015.1 uncultured Lachnospiraceae bacterium
AGCTTCTTTGAAGCCAGATTCTCCTCTAACAGACTTCAATAGTTACTATCATGCCGGTATATTTCTGTGCATTTTATTATCTTATAAAAAAGCTGTCACGAATGCATGACAGCTTTCCGGGATATACGATATTAACCTCTTTCTTTTCCCGTAAAGAACAATACCACTGTTCCCGGTCCTAAGTGAACGCCTATGGTTCCTCCCACTAAAAACGTCTTAATATTTCCCTTAAGATGCGGAAATTCACTCTCTATCTTTTCTTTCATTTCATTGGCAAGCTCCTCGTCAGAATGACTGATAAAGCATTTACCCGCATATTCAATTCCCTCTAGGGTATTCTCCTTCATAATATCTGACATACGGCTAATTGCTTTCTTCTTTGTTCTCACTTTCTCCATGACCGTGAGCTCACCATTCCTCATAAAGGAAACAATCGGACAGATGTTGAGCATCTTACCTATGGCACCGGCAACCGGCTTCACACGTCCTCCTTTAATCAGAAAGGTAAGATCCGTTGACAATATCCATGTATGGAAGGTGTGTATGTTATCCTCAATCCACTTCTGTATTTCCTCAATGGAACTGCCATCATCGCGCATATCTGCCGCTGTATCGACAATCATACCATAACCTGATGAACCATTCAGAGAATCCACTATGATCAGCTTACGCTCAGGATACTTCTCCTGTAACTCTGTCTGCGCTACTCTGGCAGAATTGATGGAACCTGAGATTCCTGATGAAAGTGTAATATGTAAAATATCCTTTCCCTCTTTTAAAAATGGTTCAAAATGTGCGACATATGCTTCTACATTCACCTGAGAACTGTGTGCCTCCTCACCGGCAAGCATCTTTTCAAATAATTGCTCCTGTGTAATCGTCACACCGATATCATCCTCATACTCTGTACCACCCACCGAGATGTGAAAAGGTACTGTATATATCTCTCTTCTATCATACCACTCATGGCTGAGATCAGCAGTAGAACAACAACTGATAATAAAATTGCTCATATTGTATTTACCTCATTTTCTGTGTATTTTCGATGTATTGTGTAAACAACAGCGAAGGTGAATCCTGACATCATAATCGCCGTCTTTGTCATCATAACATAAATCCAGTGTCATTTCAAGCAATATTATGACGCTTTTATTACTTTATTACGTAGTTCTTTTTACTACATAATAACCACTGCCTGTCAGACCCCCTTACTCTCCTACTTTATCCGCTAACGAAAAGGCAATCGTAAGACTGTCTTTATCATATGTCACATATTCTTTGATATATATATCATCGCCATACATCCTTGACTTTTTATAGAATACATAATAACCGGACACACCCTTATCATTTTGCTCTTCTTTTAAATCATGCACAATACACTCACTGTCCTCAGAGAGCCTTTCGAAATACCCTTCTGCCTCCCTCACTCCATCTACCATTTCATAGATATATATCTTTTGATTAAAATCCTTTTTGTTGTCCCGAATCACCGGCTCTACTCCCTCAATCTCCGGCAATGGCATGTTTGAATAAATTTTATGCAGCACTTCATTTCGATGCAACGAATAATCCACAGCATCAAATGCGGTATCTAAGTATCTGGTTTTAGCATATGCTAAAAATGTCACACCTAAAACACTCACATACAGAAGAATGATTGCTATCTGAATCTTTCCATAATTACTCATTTTCATAACATAGCTCTTATAATCCTCTATAATCCAGTCATATTTTGAATAATCCATGATAAGTCCGCAATGCTCACATATCCCACCGTTTAACAAATCAATGTTTCCACCGCATCCCGGGCAAACGTACCTGGTGATACCACCTATCTTTCTCGGTGAAACAGTTTTATCAAGGGACATTTTCAATGTTATATTTTCATATTTTCTCTTAAGCCTATTTCCCTCATTCTTCATCACAATCAGCTTCATTTTGCAGAATAACAGCAAATGATACTGTTCGCTGTCCTGTGTTATTTTCTTAAATTTCACCTTTACCAGACTACAGTCAATGACATTCTTATTCCTGTTCACTATTTCATCAAAACGGATGTCTGCAAAAGCCGATACCTCTTTGGCACTGTCTGCCATATGAATACTTTTTAATTTATATTCCAGATTCTGAATAAAATCAGCCTTTGAAAAATCCGGAAGTACTTGTTTTACCATATCAGAATCATCGGAATGAATAACACAAATTACCACATAGATTGAATACAGTACTACAAATAGTATAAAAAATATCAGTACTCCTCTGAATAACACCGGTAAAAGTGCAATCGCGAACAGAAAAACGGACCCCACAAGCATTAAACCTGATGTCTGCCCATTCACATTCATCGCGACTATGATAAGGGAGGCAATCAACCCTACCAGTAATAATACCGTGACAAGTGCAATCTTCTTTAATGTGCCGAGATAGGAAGACTTCGTCTTTTTCACCACATTTTCTTTGAGAGAATATCCTGATACTTTTGTATCAAAATCTGTCACTGCAAATTTAGAATGACAATAATCACAACCATCAATATAAGTAGAAATCAATGCTCTGTTTCCACAGTTGGGACATGATGCAAACTGACCATCCCCCTTCACTTTCAAAAGATCAACTTCACCAATCTCACTGTCTGTATTGGCATATATCTTTTTACCATTTTTGAAAAACTGATATCTGGCCAGCAGATTTCCCGTACACCGTGCAAAAATATGACTTTTATCCTCCCCTGTTTGTACTTTGCTTTCCAACGGATGACCATTAGTATTCTTCTTTTTCTTTTCCGGCAAAAGCATAACCTCCATCGTTATACCATTTTCATCAAGACGTCTTTTACTGATTGCCAGACTCTTAAAAAAGGGCTGTGTAACTTTTTCTGTCAATTTTTCTCCATTAATCCTGTCATTATAATAACTGTTGCGAAAATCATTAAACTCTGTTGCTTTCTTCCTGATTTGAGCTAAATTGATATTCCTGCCTTGATTTATATTATCATCATATTGCTGATTCATTGTACTTCCTCCAGATTGTATTCACCTTAACCAAAGTATAACATCTGACAAAATATTTCTCAATATTTTTATTTTTGGTCTTGACAAATAAAAATCTTCTGTTAAAATAAATGCCAAGTTCAGAGCGAAGGTGCTACACATTGTGTAGCGCCTTTTTTTATTCTGACTGCATTATCCGGATAAGACACTATAGAATTCAGACTTTTAAGTGAGGTGCATGTTTATGGAAAATTTATTGGAATTAGTGAACAAAGAAATATATGGCGTATGGTTCCTTATCGGTGCCGCCCTGGTTTTCTGGATGCAGGCAGGTTTCGCAATGGTGGAAGCCGGTTTTACCAGAGCAAAAAATACCGGTAATATTATTATGAAGAATCTGATGGATTTCTGTATCGGATGTGTGGTATTTATTCTAATCGGTTTCGGATTATTCCTGGGAAAAGACTTTCATGGAATATTTGGTATTCCTAATTTTGATATTTTTACTGATTATTCACAGTTTGACTGGTCAAATTTTGTGTTTAACCTTGTATTCTGTGCCACGACAGCAACCATCGTTTCGGGTGCCATGGCAGAGAGAACAAAATTTTTATCTTACTGTATTTATTCTGCTGTGATATCAGCAGTAATCTATCCGATTGAAGCACACTGGACATGGGGTGGCGGCTGGCTCTCCAAGATTGGTTTTCATGATTTTGCCGGCTCTAACTGTATTCATATGGTCGGTGGTATCAGCGCACTGATCGGTGCCGCAATGCTCGGACCCCGTATTGGTAAGTTTACAAAAGAAAAGGATGGAAAAATCAAGGTTGGTGCTTTTCCGGGACACAACCTTGCCCTTGGCGCATTAGGTGTATTTATATTATGGCTTGGCTGGTACGGCTTTAATGGTGCTGCTGCCACTTCTTTAGACCAGCTGGGTGCCATCTTTGTCACCACCACCATTGCACCGTCCATCGCAACTGTCGTCTGCATGATATTTACATGGATTAGATATGGCAAACCTGATGTTTCCATGTGTCTGAACGCTTCCCTTGCCGGACTTGTAGCTATCACTGCCCCTTGTGATGTAGTGGATGCCACCGGTGCCATCATCATTGGTGCGGTATCAGGTGTCCTTGTGGTATTTGGTGTATGGCTTTTAGATTATAAGCTTCGTATTGATGATCCTGTGGGTGCCGTAGCCGTACATATGATGAATGGTATCTGGGGTACCATCGCGGTAGGATTATTTGCCACAAACTCAACTCCTACCTATTCCCTTGCCGACAAGGCAGGAAACGAAATGCTGGGTGTATTCTATGGCGGAGGTTTCAAGCTTTTAGGCATACAGGCACTCGGTATGGTATGTACCGCGACATGGACAGCGCTTACAATAACCTTAGCATTTTTCATTATCAGTAAGACCATCGGTCTTCGTGTCACAAAAGAGGAGGAGATTCTTGGTCTGGATGCTACAGAGCATGGTCTGGAAAGTGCCTATGCAGGGTTTGTTACCTATGGTGACAGTATTACCGGTGAGACCAATGATACCTCTGATAGCAATAAGACACCTGATGAAGCTGTTCCGATTCAGGTTATGGAATCCGCCGAAATTGCATCTGATGTAAAACTGCACAAGGTTTCTATCCTCTGCAAGCAGTCTAAGTTTGAAGCATTGAAGGAGGAATTAAATGCCATCGGTGTCACCGGTATAACGGTAACACAGGTACTTGGCTGCGGTGCCCAGAAGGGACACACCAGATATTACCGTGGTGTCGCCATGGAAATGAATCTGCTTCCTAAGGTAAAGGTAGAGGTCATTGTCAGCAAGGTTCCTGTTTCTGATGTAATACGAGTCGCCAGAAAAGCACTTTATACCGGCAATATCGGTGATGGTAAAATATTTGTATATAATGTTGCTGATGTATTCCGCATCCGTACCGGTGCCACCGGATATGATGCTTTACAGGATGAAAACTGATTATCATGAATTTGATAAACTGTATGGACTAAGGAATTGTTCATTAATTACTTTTAACACTCCGCCGCCTGCAATATCATAGATGAAAGCATTGCAGACGGCAAAGTGAAAAGTTAATTATGAACAGTTCCTAAAGTAATTTATGTTATGCGAACCTTCCCGGAAAATTGTTAACAAGTCTTTTCGGGAAGTTTGCATAACTAACAAACAAAAAATGTAAAAATAATGTAAAGACCGTTGTTTATTATTGATAGTTATACGTTACTTTCCCTTGTATTCCGTCAGCAAAAAGATTATAATAGTTTTAAATAAACCGAGTGAGGTACAACCATGGGTATTTATATAAATCCGGGAAATGAGAGTTTTGAGGAAGCGGTCACATCTGAAATATATGTTGATAAATCCGAACTGATCTGCTTTACTAATACAATGTTGCGTACATTAGGCAAATATATCTGTGTCAGCCGTCCGAGACGCTTCGGCAAATCCGTCAATCTGAATATGCTTTCAGCCTATTACAGCAAAGGCAGTGATTCAAGGGAGATGTTTGAAACGCTGAAGCTTGCCGGAACAAAGGATTGGGACAGGCATCTGAATCAATATAATGTCATTCAGCTTAACATGCAGGATTTTTTAAGCAGCAGCCATTCCATGACCGAATTGCTGTCACTTTTAAAGAAGACCCTTATCAGGGATTTTAAACGTTCCTATCGCCAGTACCCTGATATTGATTACGACAATGAACTGTCCTTTTGTATGGAAGAAATATATGCAGAGGATGGTATCCCTTTTATTATTCTGATTGATGAATGGGACTGTATATTCCGTGAACACAGAGAGGACAGGAAGGCGCAGGAACAATATCTTAATTTTATACGTAACTGGCTGAAAGATAAACGCTATGTTGCCCTTGTCTATATGACCGGTATCCTGCCAATTAAAAAATATGGCACCCATTCGGCACTGAATATGTTTGACGAATATTCAATGGCAGATTCCGGTAAAATTACCGGTTGCACCGGTTTTACCGAAGACGAGGTCAATGCCCTGTGTACTAAATACAACATGGATATCCGTCAGATGCGCTATTGGTATGACGGTTATCAATTGAATGATCATACGCATCTGTATTGTCCGCAATCTGTTGTTGCCGCCATTTTGAGAAAAAATTACAGCAATTACTGGAGCCGCACAGAGACCTACGAAGCTCTTTCCAAATATATTTCTATGGATATGGACGGTCTTCATGAAGTCGCCAGACAATTGCTGGCCGGACAGAATGTTAAGATTGACATCAATACCTTTCAAAATGATATGACCTCCCTGAACAGTTGTGATGATGTTCTTACACTGCTCGTTCATTTAGGCTATCTCAGCTATCTACGGGATACGGAAGAAGTCTATATACCAAACAAAGAAGTTCGACATGAATTTGTAACAGCCATGCGTGCCGAAGGCAAATGGCATAAAACGATTGACGCCATACAGCAGTCAAAGGAGCTTTTGAACCTGACAGTGAATGGCAGGACAGACGAAGTAGCCGCACAGATTGAAAGAATCCATCGTGAAAACTGTGACCCGATGCATTACAACAGCGAGGATGCCCTCCGCTTTGTCGTGCTACTTGCCTATTTTTACGCAAGGGAAACTTATACAATCATTCAGGTAATGCCCTCTGGCAACGGCTATGCGGATATCCTGCTGCTGCCGAATTTTCAAAACCCCACCGGTATTCCTATCATCATTGAGTTAAAATACAACAAGTCCGCCGACAGTGCCATCAGCCAGATCAAAGACAGACATTATCCTGATGTTGTCAGGGATTATGAACGAATCCTGCTTGTGGGTATTGCATATGATAAGGAGAGTGCGGATAAAAAGCATACTTGCCTGATTGAGGAATGGGTAAAATAAAGCAGAATAAAATACTCAGTGGAGTTCTGAAAACACCTCAAAAATAAGGTGATTCAGAGCTCTTTTTACTTGCACCGCCGGTATCAAAAGGCATGCCGAATGCCCTGGCTGATTACATC
>CACXFV010000029.1 GCA_902767015.1 uncultured Lachnospiraceae bacterium
CTCACATTGCGTACGGCCTGTTGCGTATCCCTGCTTGCACTTCTTCCAGTCCATATCGTTCCTAAAATAAGTATCAAAGCCACGACGATACTTCCCATAACCGCCACGACCATCATGTTTTTTTTATTTGATTCTTTCATATGTATCTCCTAACAGGCTAAATCAACCCTATAATACCACAATGTAACATATTGAACAGGTCATGTCAATATTTTTGAAGAATATATTATTTGCATTCCCAGACTTGAGGTGCTGAATAATTACTTACATTTTTTCTTTTGTTCTGAAATCCTTCCTCAAAGTATATCACCTATCTCGTAAGATGCTTAATATCAAATAACACACCTTTTATTAACCATTCCGGCAAGTAATCACGATTCATTTCTAGTTCGTTCCTGATTTTGTTTCCCTTTTTTTCAGTTAATTGCTGATACATTGGTCGAAATCTTACTGCACGAGATATGATATCCTGCTGCTTTTCACTGACTCTGCCATAAAGTCTTAAATATATCGTTATACGGTCCCAATAAGGGCATTTTCTTAAAAGCAGCAAATAGTAACACTTTTGCTGTTCTACTTTACAATTCTCATACATATCCATCAATGTCTTTATATCCATCATCACTTCCCATTTACGACACTGTCGATATGCTTCTTTTACTAATGCGATATTTTCAGAATGCAAGAACCGCAGATAATATTCTTCTCCTTCTTCTTTTAGTAAACTGCCAATCGCCCTCAATGCTTTGCGTATCACTTTCCAGTCAGAATCTTCCAAAAAAGGTAACAATTGATCAACTGTTTCCTTATCCGCTGTTTCTCCCAATCCATCAATTACTATTTTGAATTTTTCGTGATCTAATTGAGCGATATAAAAATCGACAATATTAATATCTGTATATTTTCGAACCCAATATTGTACATTTAATCTCACAGATTTCGCACTATCCAACAGATATTGCTCGGCACCATCCCATATGCCATGCTTCTCTGTCCATTTTTCAATGGCGCACCTCCGGATAATACCATTGCTATTTTTTAGATAATACAAAAAATCCTGCTCTGTTATATCATAATATTGAAGCAGAGCATGAATAACCATTCTACTTTCATAGCTTCCTTTTGTTATTTTCAACAAATCCATCAATCTGCTCTTTTCATATATATCAAAATGATTGATCAAGCGATAAAAGGCATTTCGTACAGTTTGATCAAATTGATTGATTTCGCTAAGGTTCATTTTCCGAACGTTTTCAACCACACACAGATAAAAAGCATTAGTAATTACCGCAAAATCTTCATTGTTTTTTCTGTTAGAATTTCTTATTTTTTCAATCACAGGCAATGCCAAAAGTAACTCTTCAACATCTGCCCGCTGCATCCTCTGTACCGAAAATTCAAATGCATCTACACGGATCTCTTTTACCCAGTCATTTAGTCTCAACAGCAAAAACGGTAAAGAATTCTTATAGTTTGCTAATTCCTTCAGACACTTTTGACGCAGATGTCCATCCGAAGACATACAACCCGGTATTAAAACCGCCCTTTTTCTCTCCTCATCCCTAATACCCATTATGCAAGAAAACATATTATCATATGTCCAATAGTTTGATTTTCTTTTCTCTGCTTCCCACTCATAATTCCAGCATCGATATACATTTTCAAGATAACAATATTCTTTTATATTAAGAGATTTCATAAAATCGGCAATGGCATATGTCGCCTGATTTTGCTCCTTTTCCATTGAAGAAAATCCATATACGTCCATAACCGAACCCAGCAATCTCATCTTTTCATTTTTACACCCCATGCATATTGCAAGCTATGCTTGCAATACTGCCACCAATAAATAGTTTGAAAGTTTACTTTCAAACTTATTCCCTTTTAAAAAATTTGAAAACATATTATTCCATACGTTTCTCTCATTTTTTGTAACTGTACTAAATAATTTTATCATGTTTTTTTTCACATTCTTTCCCACCTTGATATTTTCTATCAAAACTCACTACTTCCATTTCCACACATTTCCATTTTTCTCCGACTACTTTGCCTCTCCATCTGCATTATTGGATAAAATAACCCCCGTCGCTTTGCATTTCAATTCTTCATCCGCATTTTCCACTGCATAACTTTCATCCGCCAGTTCAAACATATCAACATCATTTTTCCATCGCCAAATACTACAACAAAATCACACTCCGGATATTTCTTTAATTGCTGAATCGCATTATATACAATTAATGGAAGTCTTCCCATCACTTCTAAGCAATGTTCCATCTAAGTCTGATACATATAATGTACTCATCCATTCCAGCTCCTACCTTTTTTTACGGTGATATTAGACTTCAACAAATCCCATATCGTCATTTCATTGGCTCTTACTTTTGAAATACGTTGATATTCATGCAATGCCTTCAATAATACTTCCACATCCGAAAAATACTTTATAACAAAATCATAACTCTTCACATCAGGATATTTTAAAAAAGATTTACAATAAATACTCGGCTTCCACTTGGATTTTTTCTTTTCTCCTTCTCGTACTCTTTATTTTTTCCTTCATTACAGATAATAAGTTTTTCAATTTCCGGAGCAGTTACTACATTTTTCACATCTACCTTAGACTCATATGCTTTACTCAAATTAAATTTTTCGCTGCGTGAATCCAATATCCGATAGATTGTAATTTTCTGTGTGAATCCTTTTCTCAAATATCTCTTTTCAAATTCTTTACCGCTTCTACATCTTAAGACTTCTTCCTCTATCAATTCTTCACGTTCAAAAATCAATTTACGATTATCCAGCAACAAATCTAATATTGCTCTTTCAGCACCACCTTCACAAATACATGCTACATATTTTCCCATATTAAGCTCCCCCTAGCTAACAACACTACTCAGTACTTTTTTTAGCGCCATATAAGCCTCATATGCCGGTACAGTCCCTCCAAGATAATCACTATCATATATTTCACTTTTTTTGATATCGTTTCTCTTTAGAATATTTGACATATTCTCCACACCTATCCCATCTTTGTTTCTCACGATATAGATACTATCATTTCTATCAAATTCATCTAATAATTCTGAGTAATGCGTCGAAAATAAAATTGTTGCCCCTCTTTTATTCACTTTTTCATCCATAAAAAAGCGTATCAATGTAGCAACAATCTCACGATTAAAATGATTCTCTATTTCATCAATTATCAAATAGCCACTCTCAACAAATGAAAATGTGGCACTCATAAACACTCCTAATCCCTTTATTGTTCCAGAAGACAAATAATTTTCCAAAACTCTTGGATTATTAATAATAATCTCTTCTTTACCATAAAACTTTAATCGAATATCCACTTTTTTTTCTTTTAAACTACATTCAAGATATTCTATACTGGGATCCAAAAATGTTAATAATTCTTTAGGGAATCTTGCAAGAACATTCAAAATATTATGATCTGTCCATTCCAACATATCATAGACAAAAAGACTCATATTTTTTTTCTTATTTTCAGCAACAATAATACTAACATCATCCATTAAATATTTCTCATTTTTATCTCGTTTTTCTTTCAAATCATTTTTGTCAAAATCATATAAACTTTTCTTTGTCTTTATCTTCACACTATCTTTGAGCCACAGCTTTTCATCCTGAATAACCAGTTTTTCACTTCCATCTACATCACTTACTTCTTTCCCTATAGATGTTTCCAATTTATTTACATTATGACCGTCATAGAAATAAGTTGTAATAATTACTTGCTGATTATCATTCAAATCATCAAAAATAGATTTTGATTGGATATTATTGATTGATTCATTATTCAACATTTTCATCACAAATGAAATTGCTTTTAATATTGTCGTTTTACCGGATGCATTAATACCTATAAACGAAATTGCCTTATTCACATATATATTAGAAAAAACATTGTAAAGTCTCTCCTTATCAAATTGATCTACTCTTTGTTGTGCCACAAAATCTATCTCCCATTCATTCCTAAAGTGTGGCAATCCATTTATTACTAATTTCAAAAGTTTCATGGCAATCTCCTTTTATAATTACGCAATTTTCGTTTTTATATTTTTATTATACCCAGTATCAAAAACTTTTTCAATATTTATTTACAGTTTTTTCGTTTTTATTTATTTCTATCAAATTTCTCTGTCACCATCATTATTTCCTCACTTTCACCAACAAGAAATCCGGCTTGTGATACAAATCCTTAAACTCAGGCATATTTCTTAATATCTCTTTCGTTGGTAACGGCTCAATCATTTTTTCTATCACAAAGCCGGTATCAATCAATGTATTAATAATTGTCGAAAATGTCCTGTGATATTTTTTGACATTATCAACAAACCATACGGATTCTCTTTCTCCTTCAACGCCATAATCAGCAAGATTCAGATATTTCTTTTCCCCGTTTTCATCCCGTGTCCATCGATCACCGCCACTATGACATGTACATAAAGGATTTTCCTGTGAAAAGAGCAAGACACCATTGTCATTTAGTTTTTCGTATATATTTTTCACAACATTGGCAAAATCCTCAACATAGTGAAACGCCAACGAACTTACTGCTACATCAAATTTGTCATCTATTTGAGAGATGTCTTCCATCGGCATATTGATGTATGTAATATTGGGATGATTGTTTTCTTCTCTTGCAGCCTGTAACATTTTTTCAGAGATATCAATGCCCACAACAGCATCGGCTCCCTGGGCAATATAATACATACAATGCTCCCCGAAGCCACATCCTAAATCCAGAACTCTTTTTCCTGACAGATTTGGCAGCAGCGAGAACAGAGCCGGTTTCTCAAATATATTATTTGCGTTTTTTTCTTTTTCTCTAAGTTTCTTATATCCGTCAAAAAAAATCGGATTGTCATATATGTTCTGTTTTGCCATCTTTTTACTCCAATCCCAGCAGATCAAGCAATATGGCCTGCTGTACCTTGATCAGGCTCTTTTTAAAGTCATATCCAACAAAATATCCGCTGTCAATCACATCCTCCGATATCTCTTCCCCTCTAAAAAACGGTGGACATGGGTTGCATACTGCGCCCTCATTTGCCGTCTCCATTAAGAATTTTGTCACAGTAAATCCTTTAAAATCAGCCAGTAATTTTGCCGGTATGCTATCGGTACAGATAATATCTTTTCTATTTGGAAGTGGACGACCGATTTCTTCATATGATTTTCGCCCCATGATAACAACATTGCCTGTTGTCAATTCTTTGAACTGTTTTTGTTCTCCCTTTATCTTCCCTCTTTCCGAATGTAGCCTGTCAAATATCTTCGTGGCTTGTCCTCTATTAAATTGCGAAATAGAAACAAGACTTTGCATAAGATTTACTGCATTTGCCATAAATATCATCTCCTTTAGTGTTTTTCTATTCCTTAACTATATTATATGCATGTCTTCTATTTTTTTAACACATTCTCAAAATTTATCTTTAAATTTTAATTACTCAAACTTCCCATAAGGATTCTGAATCGAAATCCTTATGAATACAGTGTTTTTACGTCAAAAAAATAGCATATTGACAACAA
>CACXFV010000030.1 GCA_902767015.1 uncultured Lachnospiraceae bacterium
CTATAGGATCTGTCTACCTCATTTTTTTTTGCCATCTTACTTCCCATGTACCTTTCAAAAATAAACTGGCATGACCGGTGAATATCATGCTTCTACGTGGAATAAATGATTCACTCCACAGATTACTCTTTGTTACACACTCCCACAATCCTCTGTTCTGATCAGATTATACGACAATCTCATCAGACTCTCTGATAAATGTACATTTTCAACTACTATCTCTTTTGGTAAATCCAAATCTGTATGTGCGAAATTCCATATCGCTTTTATCCCATACTTCACTAACATCTGTGCCGTTTTCACCGCTTCGCTCTTAGGAACCGTCAGCGCTGCAATCTCTATGTGGTTAGCCGAAATGAATTTCTCAAGCCTTTCCATAGGCAAAACCTCAATCCCGCGAACCTTTTTGCCGTATAATTTTTCATTGTTATCAAAAAGACCTGTTACCACAAAACCACTCTTTTGGAAATTAGTATAATTCGCAAGTGCCTGCCCCAGATTACCTGAGCCTATGATAATCATATTATGCTGCTTATCCACTCCCAGCAGCTTTGCTATCTCATTATACAGATACTCCACATTATAACCATATCCCTGCTGCCCGAAACCGCCAAAATTGTTCAAATCCTGTCGAATCTGAGAAGCGGTAACGTTCATTCTCTGACTCAGCTCACCGGAGGATATTCTCTCTGTTCCCGACTCCAATAATTCCCCAAGATATCTGTAGTATCTGGGCAGTCTCTTGATAACCGCTCTGGATATACCATTTTTCTCCATTATTATCACACCATCCTGCTTTCGTCATAATTCTTAACGATTATAACATATGTTTGTCAAAAATTAAACAATCTTTTCCAAAAAAGTGCAATGAACCCTTGCCTGTGAAATCTTTTTCATATATAATCAAATTGCTTCTTACATACCGCTACATTGTACAGTATCACAATCCAAGCGGTTATCAGGTATCAGTAAAACAGTAACTGAAAATCCTGTCAATACAGATTTTATACAGAATGGAGAATAATATGATTTTATCATGTAGTAATATCAGCAAAGCATTTGACGGAAATACCATTCTCGACAATTGCTCTTTTCATATAGAAGACCACGAAAAGGCAGCCATCGTAGGTATCAATGGTGCCGGAAAATCAACCTTGTTCAAAATCATTACCGGTGAATTGTCTGCAGATGCCGGCAGTGTGACTGTCTCGAGGGATAAATCTATTGCCTATCTTTCACAGCACCCTGATGTTTCCACCCATAACACCATTTATGAGGAAATGCTCTCCGTCAAAAAGAAGATTATCGCTTTAGAAAACCGCATCCGAACGCTTGAAATCGAGATGAAGGAATTGACCGGCGAAGCGCTGAAAGAGCAGCTTGAGGTCTATGCAAAGCTTACACATAGCTTTGAACTGCAGAATGGTTACGCCTACAAAAGTGAAATTACCGGTGTATTAAAAGGACTGGGCTTTAATGAGGAAGATTTTGACAGATTAATAGACACCCTGTCCGGCGGGCAGAAAACGCGTGTGTTTCTAAGCCGTATTTTGCTCTCTAATCCTGATATTATCCTGTTAGACGAGCCTACAAACCACTTAGATTTAAATTCCATTGCATGGCTGGAGGGATTTTTAGGCAATTACAAAGGCAGTGTCATTGTCATATCCCACGACCGGTATTTTCTTGACAAACTTGTAACTAAAGTAATCGAAATCGAAGATACCAAGTGCACCACTTATTCCGGCTCCTATTCAGACTATGCTGTCAAAAAAGAACAGTTAAGGGACAATCTGCTGCGGCAGTACTATAACCAGCAACGCGAAATCCGACATCAGGAGCAGGTAATAGAAAAACTCAAATCCTTTAACCGGGAAAAATCCATCAAGCGGGCAGAAAGCAGAGAAAAATTACTTGCCAAAACGGAGGTGTTGGAAAAGCCGAAATTGATTGATGACAAAATGAAGCTCCGTCTTTCTCCCCGCAACATCAGCGGAAATGATGTCTTATCCGTCAAAGGACTATCGAAATCTTTTGGCAATACTACTCTTTTTTCTGATTTAAATTTTGAAATCAAACGTGGAGAAAAAGTCGGTATCATCGGTAATAACGGCACAGGAAAAACTACCATCTTAAAAATTATCAACGGACTTCTCTCTGCTGACAGCGGTGAAACAAGACTGGGCGCCAAAGTAGAAATCGGTTACTACGACCAGGAGCATCATGTCCTTAATATGGACAAAACATTGTTTGACGAAATCTCTGATACCTATCCTGAGATGACCAATACAGAAATCAGAAATGTGTTAGCAGCTTTTCTGTTCACAGGAGAAGAGGTATTTAAACTCGTGGGTGACTTAAGCGGTGGTGAACGCGGCCGTTTGTCCCTTGCAAAGCTGATGTTATCCAATGCCAATTTTCTAATCCTTGATGAGCCTACGAATCATTTGGATATCACCTCCAAAGAAATTCTTGAAAACGCCATCAATAACTATGACGGAACCATTTTATATGTCTCTCATGACAGATATTTTATCAATAAAACCGCAACAAGAATACTTGAACTCGTCAACAGGCGGATGGTAAATTACCTCGGCAATTACGACTATTATCTGGAAAAAAGGGAAGCGCTGACTAATATTTATGCGGCAGCACAGGAGGAACACACCCCTTCTGCCTCGACAGAATCAGAAAGCAAGCTTGACTGGAAAGCCAAAAAAGAAGAACAGGCAAAGCTTAGAAAACGTGAAAATGATTTAAAGAAAACAGAAGAGCAGATTGCTGTCCTTGAAGAAAAATCATCGTTATTAAACGAAAAAATGAATCAGCCGGAAATATCCTCTAATGTAGAAGAACTTGTAAAAATTTCAACCGAGCTGGAGGATATCACCTCTAAGCTTAGTACTCTCTACGAAAAATGGGAAGCATTGGCGGAAGAATAAATAACAGCCGGAACAACGTCAGGGGGTAAGAAAGCTTACCCTTCCTGATTTGTCTCCTCCTGGCTTGGTTCAATTGCCTGCGTTGTCTCCTGATGTAGAGCTGTATTCTCCTCCGTCACTGCTTCGGTAATCCTTTCAGTCGTTGTCTCTACCACGTCCGTAACCGGATTCTCCTCCTGCACCTGTGATGTTGTCTCCTGCAATGTCTCCTCCTGCGAGGTAGTCTGTAAAGCTTTTGTGGTCTGAGCCTGTGTCTCCTTTGTTGTCTCCTGTCCTGAAGTTGTACTCTGTGTAACCTCTTCGGTCTCCTCCTCGCTACTTTCTTCTTCGTCTTCCTCTATGCGGTAATTGACCTCATAATCCTCAAAATCCATTTTCTCTAATGTTTCATGTATTTCTGTCATGTAACTCTGCCATGCATAACCGGCACATCTGTTTCCCACTCCGTCGCTTATCTCTCTCGGCATATCATATCCCACCCAGACGGCAGTCGTATAATATCTGCTGTAGCCACAGAGCCACACATCTTTATTTTCATTGGTGGTGCCTGTCTTGGCAGCACAAATGGCATTCTCCACCTCATATCTTGTTCCCGTACCTCTGGTCAGCACCCCTCTTAGAACATCTGTCATCATTCTCGCGGCATTGGTATCGTAGATTTGCTTCACCTCTACTGTTGACTTTCCCGCACTTAAATCACCGGTATTGTCCACCAGCACATTGCCATCAATATCCAGAATTTTCTCAATACAGGTAGGTGCCCGAAATTCGCCATCATTTTCCAGCGTCGCATAGGCCGACGCCATTTCCAGTGTAGACACGCCGTAGGTCATTCCCCCGATTGACATCGGAAGGACATAATCGTCCGCCACAATTCTGTGGAAATTCATTTTCTTCAAATAAGAAATACATTTTTCTATCCCCAATTTCTCAAATAATTCCCATGCAACTGTATTCTTTGATTTTTCTACTGCATATCTGATATCGATATATCCGTCATAGACATCCGGTGAATTGACAGGTCCGTCCTCAATCGGCTCATCCTCCACCGTTGTCCTTGGATTCATGCCATTTTCAAAAGCAGGGGTGTATACAAGAATAGGCTTGATGGTACTGCCAGGCTGTCGATAGCTCTGATACGCTCTGTTTAGTGTATAGCCGCTGAAATTCTGCGTTCTTCCTCCGACAATGGCAACCACCCTGCCGGTACTGTTATCAATGCAGGTAGCAGAACCCTGAAAGGTATAGATGCCGTTTTCGTCCACCTCTTCATAATCTGACAGACTCTCATCCAAAGAACGCTGGAGTTTTTTCTGTTTTTCCATATCAATACTGGTGTAAATTTTGTAGCCTCCTGTGTACAGATTTCCCGACATCTGGTTATACAGTTTTTCATATTCATCATAATATGCCTGCTCCTCGTTATCATTTCTAAAGGAATACTGAAATACAAAGCCGGATTTCTTCATCAACGCCTGAGTGGCACAATAGATGGCATACGTTTCCACATAATTATTCTCGATACTGTTTTGCGGGTTTAATACAATCTGTTCTTCTACTGCCGCATGATACTCTTCCTTTGTGATATCTCCCTGATTATACATCTGCTTTAATATTCTGTCCTTACGTTTCAGTGTATTCTCTCCATTGGTAAAAGGATTGTATAATGTCGGGTTGTTCGGTATCGAACAGATATAGGCAATCTGTGCCAGTGAAAGCTTGGTGACGGATTTGTCAAAATAGCCTCTTGCCGCTGCTTCTACACCATAAAATCCATTTCCGAAATAGATATTATTGATATAAAATTCTAATATCTGTTTTTTGGAATAGCGTTTCTCTATCGCTCTTGCAATAAACATCTCTTTTACCTTACGATCCATGGAGACCTCATGAGATAAAAATACATTTCTTGCCAACTGCTGGGTAATGGTGCTTCCTCCCTGTGTAATCTCTCCCTTATTTCTCACAAGCTCCACAAAGGCACGCACTAATGCCTTTAAATCCACTCCCGCATGGGAGTAAAATCTTCTGTCCTCTGTTGTGATAAATGCATCCTTTACATATTGCGGAATATCCGCATCCTCAATGTAATAGGCATCATGAGAGCCGGACAGCTCGGCAATGACATTTCCCGAACTGTCATAGAGGGTTCCCGTCTGATTCTGCTTAAAGGCTGCTATGCCGCCTTCCCGTACAATTCTGTCTGCCTCTTTCTGGTATTTTCGGAATTTAGCACCATAGACCAGCAAAACCACCAAAACAACCAAAAGAATAACAAATATAGTTATCATCGCAATTCTTCTGATTAATCTGCGCCTTTTACTGATTTTCTTTTTTCTTCTCTTTCCATTTTTTGACTGCGCCGCAACATTGTTTCTATTATTCCTGTTATTGACAGTCCCATTCTTTTTTCTATTTTTTACCTTTGACCTGTTCGCTGACATCTTTACCTCCACCATAAGCCACCATATTATTACTGTCCCTCTCTCAAATAAAGCCGGTATGTATTCCGGACAAAATAAAATACCAAATACTGCCTGCATGTTTTATTATATCTAATCTTTCATATATCGTCAATTCACTTCTAAAAGTTCTTAGGAACTGTATATAATTAAAAGTTATTACTCAAACTTCCCATAAGGATTCTGAATCGAAATCCTTATGAATACAGTGTTTTTACGTCAAAAAAATAGCATATTGACAACAA
>CACXFV010000031.1 GCA_902767015.1 uncultured Lachnospiraceae bacterium
AAGATACGATATCATGATTTATCCGAAGCCGACGACAGGCGTGGAAGCTGTAGGTAAGGATGCGATCATTATTGAATTTAAGGTAAAAAGCAGACGCAGGGAAACAACGCTTAAGGAGACGGTCAGTGCGGCACTTAGGCAGATTGAGGAAAAGAATTATGCGACAGAGTTGATGGGGCTGGGCTTTCCAAAGGAGCATATCAAAAAGTACGGTTTTGCCTTTGAAGGAAAGAAAGTACTGATAGGAGCAGAGGAATAGACCTTTACTTCCGGTATTCATTCATGAACACTCAGAAAATTTAACTGTGGGGTACCGGACATTGGTGTCAGGAGCCGTGAATCAAAAGGAAATGAAAGCATTGCTTGACTCAATTGAGGTGGTGAAAAGCAGATTGATAGTCTGACGGCTCAGGAAGAACACAGAAAAAGCTGAGCCGGGTTCACAGTACCTGACCCCAACGTGGGGAGAGTGGTTTTGGAAGATACGATATTATGATTTATCCGAAGCCGACAACAGGCGTGGAAGCTGTAGGTAAGGATGCGACCATTATTGAATTTAAGGTAAAAAGCAGACGCAGGGAAACAACGCTTAAGGAGACGGTCGGTGCGGCACTTAGGCAGATTGAGGAAAAGAATTATGCGGCAGAGTTGATAACAAGCCCGGGAAGAGTTTGAATAGTATTCCGGCATATGAAAATTCAACGATTTATTACTAAAAATGCTTGTACAGTTACATTTTATATTATATACTTAAGATATAGAAAAGTAATAAAATAAATGAAAATCATTGAAAAATTATGATGAAAACGTGAAATCATCGCACCGGAGACAAAGAAATTTAGGAGAAGGAAGTGGTAAATATGGCAAAGTGTATATTTCTTAATGGGACAGAGATAACAGACTATGGCAGACCTTATATCGTGGCAGAAGTCAACAGCAGTCATATGGGTGATATGGATAAGGCAAAGCAGATGATTGATGCTGCAGTGGAGATTGGCTGCGATTGCGTGAAGTTTCAGTCATGGTCGCCGGAGAGCCTTTACTCAAAAAGCTATTATATGAATAATCCGATTGGCAAAAAGGTTTTGAGTAAGTTTTCGCTTAAACCGGAGCAGTTAAAGGAGTTGTCAGAATACTGTCGGAAAAAATATATATCATTTTCTTCAACCCCATATTCAGAGAAGGAAGTGGACTTTCTGGTAGAGGAATGCAATCCGCCTTATGTGAAGATTGCTTCCATGGATATCAATCATTATCGTTTTTTAGATTATATAGGTAGGAAAAAAATTCCGGTAGTGCTTTCCACCGGTATGAGTGATATGGAAGAAATTGTTAAGGCAGTAGAGGTATTGGAAAATGCAGGAACGACACAGATTGTGATTCTTCATTGTGTTTCCGTCTACCCGACAGTACTGACCACAGTGAATCTCAATAATATTCTTGGTTTGAGAGAGAGATTTCCAAAGTATCCGATTGGATTTTCAGATCATACGGTTGGCGATGAGGCTGCCGTTGCAGCAACTGCCTTGGGTGTGGCAATGATAGAAAAGCATCTTACACTGGACAGAATGAAGGTCGGAATGGAAAATGAGATGGCAACCGAGCCGGAAAAGTTCAGGACGCTTGTCAAGAAGTGTACGGATATCCAGATTGCAATGGGCACAAAGGAGAGAATTGTGCAGCCGGAGGAATTGGAACAGAGGAAGACAATGAGAAGAAGTGTCATTTCAGCAGTAGATATTCCGGCAGGGCATATCATAGAGAGAGAGGATTTATATGCAAAACGGCCGGGCACCGGTATCAGCCCGGATAAAATGGATAGCCTGATTGGTAAGAAGGCGAAGCGTAATATTGAGGCAGATATGCCTATTTTAGAGGAGGACGTTGAGTAGCGTTAGCAAAAGACCTTTTGGCACAGAAGACTTTGAGAAAATGCATAGTGGAATCCAATGACTTCAAGCCATTGGATTCTTTTAATAGGAGCAGTGCATTGATAAAGTGGAGTTATGATTGACAAACCGGCAATGTCTCTGATAGAATAAACTTTAACAATTAATAAAATGTCAAGTTGATAAAAGGCATTTTATTGAAAGGAAAAACGATATTAGGAGGATGGAATTATCATGAAGAAGTACAGATGTAAAGTGTGTGGAGAAGTGTTTGAGGTTGAGGATGGCGTAGAGCCGGTATGTCCAAAATGTAAAGTATCAGGAGACAAGCTTGAGGAGATTGTGGAAGAGGAGAAAGCGAATCCATATGCGGGAACGCAGACAGAGAAGAATCTTGAGGCTGCCTTTGCAGGAGAATCTCAGGCAAGAAATAAGTATACATATTTTGCTTCCGTGGCAAAGAAAGAGGGCTATGAACAGATAGCAGCGATATTCCTTAAGACCGCAGATAATGAGAAGGAACATGCAAAGATGTGGTTTAAGGAACTTAAGGGAATTGGCAATACTGTACAGAATTTGACGGCAGCAGCGAATGGCGAGAATCATGAATGGACAGACATGTATGAGGAATTTGCTGCAACGGCTGAAAAAGAGGGATTTCCGGAGCTGGCTAAGAAGTTCAGAATGGTGGGAGAGATTGAGAAGCACCATGAGGAGCGTTACCGTGCACTCATTACTAATATTGAGACAGCGAAGGTATTTGAAAAGAGTGAGGTAAAGGTTTGGGAGTGCCGTAACTGTGGACATATTGTTGTGGGTACCAATGCGCCGGAGGTATGTCCTGTGTGTGCACATCCACAGAGCTATTTCGAGGTTCATGAAGAAAACTATTAAGAAAAAGCGTTAGTAAAAATCAGCAGGTATGCTTAATTTCCTGTGAGTGCTCCTCTGAGCATTGGCGGGGAACAATGCGGCCTGCTTTTTTTTGCGTGTAATAGATAAAAATCAATATTTTGTGAATCTGTTTTAGAAAGTTGAGTGTATGGAAATAAATAGAGATATACATAATAATCATTAGATATTAATAATGATCCAAATCGGGAGGCACAAAAAGTGATGAATGACTTGCTTTTGGTAATTGATATGCAGAATGTGTATACAAAAGGACAAAAATGGGAATGTGTGGGGATAGAGAATGTCGCAGAGAATATCAGGAATATCATTCTTTCAAAAAAATGTGATAAGGTCATTTTTACGAGATATATTTCAGCAAAAACGCCAAAAGGAAACTGGAGGGTATATAATCACATCAATTCGGATGTGAATAAAAATGAATGGGTCAATGAAATCGTGCCGCAGCTACGGGAAATATCGGAACAAAATCCGGTTTACAGTAAAAATGTGTATTCGTCTCTTGCTGTATCGGAGATTTATAAAGCGGCATGTGATGCCGACCGGGTAATTATTACCGGAGTTGTGGCGGAATGCTGTGTGCTATCAACGATATTTCAGCTGGTAGATGCCGGTATAGAAGCAGTATACCTTACGGAGGGTGTAGCAAGCTCTTGTGATGAAAAGAAAAAGGCAGTGCAGTTAATTGTGGAGGGCTTGTCACCATTACATGTCAAAATAATGTCAGTTGAGAAATACTTGCATCAGGGTTGAAAGACGGTTCTTGTCAGGCAAAACAGAACATCTTTACAGGAATTAGCACAATAGTGGCGCTACACAATTATATATGAAAAAATGATGTATAATAGATGATGATAAAAGATGTATAATATATTGACAAAACACCTACTTAATAATATAATTATTTTCATACGAAGAATAAGATAAATATAATATTATTTATTATATGCAATAAAAATTAAATAAAATTAAGTTATCCATAAAACAAAACAGACAAATTAAAAATAAAATTTAATAAACAGAGAATGAAATCAAATAAATCGAAAATAAAGTACACCTGAATCAAAACATTCTAAATCCCATTTCAAAACTCTCCATAATTATCATAAAATCCCAATATTTTGTCCTTATATGAGACATAATATAAATGTATAAATCCAAATATCACTGATACAATATTGACATAATATATTTCAAGAGGTTGGATTATGTCAGAAGCAAGGTATAGCGAAATCGGAAGCAGATTAAGGTATGTAAGAACGATACAACTGGGTCTCACACAGGAAGTGCTATCGGAAAAGTTGGGAATTTCAGTAGAGTTTTACAGAACAGTTGAGAGTGGAAAAAGCCTCCCTAATTTGAACATACTTACCTTGCTGCATCAGATATATAAAGATGTTGACTATGTACTTCTGGGCAGACATGCACAGCCTAGCGTATTTGATGTGGTTTTGGGGAAAATGACTGAAATCAGAAGAGAGAATATATGCAATCTTCTGGTATACAAAATGAAAGAATTGCAGATTGCTTCTCGGAAACAGAACGATGTAAAAATTCATACACCGGATTACATCACGCTGAATCATGAAACACCTGGTATAGTTATTACGCCCTATGACAGAGTCAGAGAAATTATTATCTTTAGTCATATGAGCGAGCGGCCATATGGAAGATTGGACAAGCAAAAGCTCAGTAATGATGATATTGCGCAGGACATCAATAAAAGCAATAGAACCATATCGCGATTGCTTCATGGAAAAGCAGTACTTAAGACAGATATGGTCATGGCTGTGTGTGATAAATATGATTTCGCACCTTCCTATATTTTGTTTGGCGAAATTAACAGTAATTCCCTGGCAGACAGGTACTATGATGTGATGTCAGAGAAAGACAGAGAACAGGTAATGAAATTTGCCAAAATTTTATCTGAGTATCTATAGAATGAAAAAGAGATAAAGCTGCTGAATCAAGTACAATATTCATGTACATTGTTCATGGCAGCTTTTTTGTTTATTCATAACGGTCACTAAAAATATTTGAGACATTTATGAGGTTGAAACCTCATAAATTCACTAAAAATTTGGAAGGATTTTACATATACTATTTCACATACAGAAGGATAAGGAAAAAGTAGGTGAAATAAATTAATGGTAGCGACTGATGATAAAATTAACCGAATCATCCGTGCAGCAGATGAAAAGAAGAGCAAAAGAGATATAGGTTTAAGAATTGCTGCTTATCTCAACCGGTTCAGTGAAATAGAACAGGAGGAGCTGAAAAATGCATTAAATGGTTGTAGGGATACCACATTGGACAACATCATCAAAGGAAGGGCATTTCCGAAGATACCGATGTTAGTTGATCTGGCTAATCGCAGCAATATTCCCATGTGTTCATTTATTGACGATAATTATACCAATATTCGTGCCCAGAGAAGATACATGCTGCTGATTCATGAGCTTGATATTAAGTCAAAGATTAAATTACTCCTTAGATGCTGGTGCGAAAAGTATGATATGCTGCAGATATATGATAAGGACTGCATTGAAGCGATTTTTGATGAAGATAAGAACATGAGCAGCACATTAGTCGGCTACATGCTGAAGCTGCAGCGTGTGAAAAATGGAATAAGCCGGACAAAAATGTCGCAGCTGCTTGGTAACGGTGCCAATTCAGTAGCAAATGCTGAGCGAGGCAATAACTTTTATTCATTCA
>CACXFV010000032.1 GCA_902767015.1 uncultured Lachnospiraceae bacterium
TTATATTTCTCTAACCAAATTTTGTCAAGTATTTTTCAGGTTCTTTCCAAAGCAGTCAGTTTAGGAAATTGCGAATGCACACAGAGATTATTTCCTGACAAAAATACAAGAGGATATCGTTTAGTCCACTTGTCGTAAACGGAGAAGAATGGTATGATTAAGGCAGAAGGTAATGGAGGATTTAATGCACAATAACAAAATGCTAAAGAATAATTAGAAGGAGGCAAGTAATCAGCATGGATACAAAAGAAGTATTAAAAGTCTATTTTGGATATGATTCCTTTAAGCCGGGACAGGAGGCAATCATAGACGCTATCCTTGGTGGGAAAGATGTGTTGGCGATCATGCCCACCGGTTCCGGCAAGTCGATCTGCTATCAGGTACCGGCTATGCTCCTGCCGGGGATAACGATTGTTATATCACCACTCATATCTCTTATGCAGGATCAGGTAAAAGCCTTGAATGAAGCGGGAATTCATGCAGGGTACATCAATTCGTCTTTGACGGAGGCGCAGATATCCAAAGTATATCATAAGGCGTCAGAAGGAACATTTAAGATTTTGTATGTTGCGCCGGAGCGACTGGAAAGCAAAGCGTTTATGAATTTTTCAGACAGAATGGAAATCTCTATGGTAACAGTGGATGAAGCACATTGTATCTCGCAGTGGGGGCAGGATTTCAGACCAAGCTATCTCAAAATCATCGGGTTTATCGGCAGTTTGAAAAAAAGACCTGTCGTAAGTGCATTTACTGCAACGGCAACCAATGAAGTGAAAAATGATATTTCCTGTGTACTCAAATTGCAGGAGCCGGAGATTATCGCCACCGGCTTTGATCGTGAGAATCTGTATTTTGAGGTAGAGACTATAAAAAAGAAGGAGGATTATGTGCTTTCATATATCAGGAAGCATCCGGAGGATAGCGGGATCATCTATTGCGCCACGAGAAAAAATGTGGATGAATTGTACGAACTGCTATTAAATGCCGGATTTTCCGTGGCCAGATATCACGCCGGAATGAACACGGAAGACAGGAAAGAAAGTCAGAATGATTTCATATATGACAGAACACCGGTAATCGTAGCGACGAATGCCTTCGGAATGGGTATTGATAAATCCAATGTCAGATTTGTCATTCATTACAATATGCCACAGAGCATGGAAAATTATTATCAGGAAGCGGGGCGCGCAGGAAGGGACGGAGAGTCCTCGCAGTGTATTCTGCTCTTTTCGGCGCAGGATATCATGATCAACAAGTTTTTGCTTGATCACAAGGATTTTTCTGATGTTTCTGATGAAAACATCAATCTGATCAGGCAGCGTGACGTAAAAAGGCTCCAGATAATGGAAAGGTACTGCAGGACAGCGGGATGTCTTAGAAATTATATTCTCGAATATTTTGGTGAGAAACGGCATGCGTCCTGTGATAACTGCGGCAATTGTCACCGAAGTGTCACAGAGCTTGACCGGACGGAGGATGCTAAAAAGATCATTAACTGTGTTTACGAGGCTAAGGGAAGGTACGGTCTGAATATCATTCTGGGAACATTGCTGGGAATGAACAGAGCAAGACTGAAGGAGGTCGGTGCGACAGAATATAGAATGTATGGTGCTCTTAAGGATCGTTCGGAAGCAGAGCTTCGGCAACTGATCAGTCAGATGATCTTAGAAGGGTATCTTTATCAGACGGCGGATCAATACAGCGTCCTACGCATGGGTGACATAGAACCGCTTAAGAATCCGGACACACATGTAATGCTCCGTATACATGAGGATAGCGCCCGGGAAGACAGGACGAAAAAGAGCAGCAAAAGAAGCACAGATACGCTTACAAAAGCAGGTTATGAACTCTTTGAGGTTCTTCGGCAACTGAGGTTTCAAATTGCCAGAGAAGCAGGTATGCCGCCTTATATCATATTTAGTGATAAGACGCTGATCGATATGTGTGTCAAGACTCCGGGGGACAAGACAGCTATGCTGAATGTTTCCGGTGTCGGTGAGGCGAAGTATGAAAAATATGGAGAAAGATTCATTAAGGCAATCGCGACCTACTTGGAGGAGAATCCTGCGGCCGTTACGAGTATTGAAGAGAAAGCCGGAGAAACAAAGGATTTAGAGGAAACTTCAAAAAGGGTGGAATATAATCGCAGTATGAACCGACCGGATGGTGCAGGGGCTTCGTGGACAGAAGAAGAGGATAGGCAGCTTGAAAAGGAAGTGGTAAGTGATTTAGATCTGTTATGATTGGATTTTGAGCAGAATTTATCAAAAAAACAGGACTTTCTGTTCCCAGATTGTCCTGTTTTACTGTTTATCTCTTTATTGCTGGCTGTTACCGCCTGATTATTTCAATGACTCGATTCTGGCAAGGGAACGCCTGAGAGCTGCTTCCGCTCTGTCCATATCAATTCCTTCGCCGCCTGTATTGATTCTTCTCTCAGCTCTTATTCTTGCCTCCTCAGCTCTGTTGATATCAATCTCATCAGGCCACTCGGCAATTTCCGCCATAATGGTCACGCTTTCAGGAAGAATCGTCACAAAACCCGCATGTACAATCGCCTTTTTAGGCTCCACACTCTGGGTCGCATCTTCATACATTTTTACCATCCCCGGCGCCAATATGCATGTCATGGGAATATGCTTTTTATAGACACCGATGTTTCCCTCTGTGGTCGTCAGCTCCACAAACGAAACCTTTCCCACATAAAACTGTCTGTCCGGAGATATAATCTCTAAATCAAATAAATTTTCCTCCATAAGCCGATTTCCTTTCGTCGCTTTACTGATTTACTCTCGCAAGCACATCATCAATACTTCCTGCATTTAAGAAATAGCTCTCCGGAATATCATCATGCTTTCCATCAAGAATTTCAGCAAAGCTTCTTACCGTCTCACTAAGAGGTACATACTTGCCCTCTACGCCTGTAAACTGAACCGCTACATTAAAAGGCTGCGAGAGGAATCTCTGCACTTTTCTTGCTCTTGCCACTACTAACTTATCTGCCTCTGACAACTCATCCATACCAAGAATTGCAATAATATCCTGCAATTCCTTGTACTTCTGCAAGATTTCCTGCACGCCTCTTGCCACTCTGTAATGTTCCTCACCTACTACCTTCGGGTCGAGTATTCTCGAAGTAGATTCCAACGGATCCACTGCCGGATAAATACCAAGCTCAACAATAGACCTTGATAATACGGTAGTAGCATCCAAATGTGCAAATGTTGTCGCCGGAGCAGGATCGGTTAAGTCGTCGGCCGGTACATATACTGCCTGAACGGAAGTAATGGAACCATTTTTAGTTGATGTAATTCGCTCCTGCAAGGCACCCATCTCCGTCTGAAGTGTCGGCTGGTAACCAACTGCGGAAGGCATACGTCCCAAAAGTGCCGAAACCTCGGAACCTGCCTGTGTGAAACGGAAAATGTTATCGATAAATAACAACACATCCTTTCCACCTTTATCTCTGAAGTATTCTGCCATTGTCAGCCCGGTAAGTCCAACTCTCATTCTCGCTCCCGGTGGCTCATTCATCTGACCAAATACCATCGTCGTCTTATTGATAACGCCTGACTCTTTCATCTCATAATAAAGGTCGTTACCCTCTCTTGTACGCTCACCAACGCCGGTAAATACAGAATATCCACCGTGCTCAGTCGCTATATTTCTGATTAATTCCTGAATCAATACTGTCTTGCCGACACCGGCACCACCAAACAGACCGATTTTTCCACCCTTCTGGTAAGGACAAAGTAAATCTACTACCTTAATACCCGTCTCAAGAATCTCTGTATCTGTTGACTGCTCAGCAAATTCAGGCGCTTTCCTGTGAATAGGAAGATATTCCACATCTTTAGGAGGCTCAATATTGTCTATCGGATTGCCAAGTACATTAAACATTCTTCCGAGTGTATTTTCACCAACCGGCACAGTAATAGGCGCACCGGTGGCAACTGCCTCCATACCTCTCACAAGTCCATCTGTAGGTCCCATAGCAATACATCTGACAGTATCATCACCAAGATGCTGTGCCACTTCAACTACCAGTGTACCATTGCCATTTGTCTCTATCTTAATGGCATCGTAGATTTCCGGCAGATTCCCTGTACTGAACTTTATGTCAAGCACTGCACCGACAATCTGGGTAATTTTGCCTACAAATTCTTTGTTTTCTGCCATCTTCTATTTTCCTTTCTCTCACAATTTATCTAACCGGTGCCAACCGGCATATCCGCATCCTATTTATCATCATAAATACTAGCTGATTGCCTCCGCACCTGCTATAATTTCTGTCAATTCCTGTGTAATGGAACTCTGTCTTGCCCTGTTATACATAAGTGACAGTTTAGAAATCATTTCATCGGCATTGCTGGTAGCAGAATCCATCGCTGCCATTCTGGCACCATTTTCACTTGCCACTGCCTCAATTAAAGCGCCATAGATAATACTGCTCACATATTTCGGAATAATAAGCTCTAATGCTTCTTCCTCGCCCGGCTCATAATTCATCAGCGTCAGCTTCTCCTCTTTTGACAATTCCTTTTCCTCATCCTTAGATACAGGAAGGATTTTTAACATCGTAGGATTATGACTCACAGTATTTTTAAATTCAGTATAGGCAATATATACCTCACCAAATTCACCCGCTTCAAGGTCTTTCAAAACCTGTTCACTTATCTCCATGGCATCACGATAAATTGGCTCATTTACAGCCTCCGAATAATCCGCTTTTACTTCATATCCATATCTTGACAGCGTCTCTTTACCCTTCTTACCGACAATATAAGTAACTGTTCCGTCAGCAGAAAAATCCGCATCCTTCGTCAGCAGCTTGGTAATATTATTGTTATAGCCGCCTGCAAGTCCCCTGTTCGCGGTAATTACAATCACTGCCTTTTTACTACTCTCTCCCGGTTTGAGATATTTGTGGTCAATATTCCCCGAGCGCGAAAGCATTACCTGAACGGTTTCATACATATTGTTGAAATATGGCTTCGCCTTCTCCGCCCTTGCTCTCGCCTTCTGCAGCTTTACAGTGGCAACCAGTTTCATGGCTTTTGTAATCTGTTCCGTACTTTGGACACTTACCTTACGTCTCTGTATGTCTCTCATTGACGCCATGACTATACCCTATCCTTTCTTTAAGAAATTTTTATCCTGCCTTATACTCATCAATGGCAGCCTTAAGTTTTTCTTCTGTTTCTTCATTAAGTTCCTTTGTCTTTCTGATACTTTCCGGTATCTCCGGATACTTGGTATCGATAAACTCAAAGAGTTCCTTCTCAAATGTAAGAATATCCTCCACAGGAACATCTAAAAGATACTTTCTTGTAGCAGCATAAATGATAATAACCTGATACTCAACCGGCATCGGCTGATACTGATCCTGCTTAAGCATCTCCTTAATTCTTTCACCCTGTGCAAGCTTCTCCTTTGTATCAGCATCAAGCTCTGAACCAAACTGTGAGAAAGCCGCCAGTTCTCTGTACTGTGCCAGTTCCACACGGATAGGCGCTGCCAGCTTCTTAATCGCCTTAATCTGCGCCGCACCACCTACACGGGATACGGAAAGACCTGCATTTACAGCCGGTCTAAAACCTGCATTAAACATCTCTGTCTCAAGATAAATCTGTCCATCGGTAATAGAAATGACATTGGTCGGTATATAAGCCGAAACATCACCCGCCTGCGTCTCAATGATAGGAAGTGCCGTAAGAGAACCGCCTCCCAATTCATCAGAGAGTCGCGCTGCACGCTCTAACAGTCTTGAATGCAGATAAAATACATCACCCGGATAAGCTTCTCGTCCCGGTGGTCTTCTAAGTAACAGCGACAGGGTTCTGTATGCCGTTGCATGCTTACTCAAATCGTCATAGATTACTAATACATCATCACCATTCTCCATCCATTCCTCACCAATCGCACAGCCGGAATAAGGGGCAATGTACTGGAGCGGTGCCAAATCACTTGCCGTAGACACCACAATCGTCGTATACGACATCGCATTGTGTTCTTCTAATGTTTTAACAATATTGGCAACTGTAGATGCCTTCTGGCCAATTGCCACATAGATACATTTCACACCCTGACCTTTTTGATTGATAATCGTATCAATCGCAATCGCCGTCTTACCGGTCTGACGGTCACCAATTATCAGCTCACGCTGTCCTCTTCCAATCGGCACCATGGCATCAATCGCCTTAATACCGGTCTGCAATGGCGTATCAACTGATTTTCTTGAGATAACACCGGATGCTACTCTCTCTATCTTTCTGCGTTTATCCGTATGTATAGGTCCTTTACCATCAACCGGCTGTCCCAGCGCATTTACAACACGTCCGAGCATTGCATCACCCACCGGCACCTCAACCACTCTTCCGGTTGACTTGACAGTATCACCTTCATTTATATTCTTCTGATTGCCGAGAAGTACGGCACCTACATTATCCTCCTCCAGATTGAGGACCATTCCGTATACTTCTCCCGGAAATTCAAGAAGCTCACCCTGCATAGCCTTCTCGAGACCATGTATACGGGCGATTCCGTCAGCTACCTGGATTACAGTTCCGATGTTAGTCACATCTAGCGTAACGGAATATTTTTGTATCTGTTCCTTAATTACAGAACTTATCTCTTCCGGTTTCAAATTCATGGAGCTAACCCACCTTCTTTCTTATGAAATCTGCACACTGTGCAGTTCTCTTGACAGCTTGTTGATTTTAGTACGGATACTGCTATCCACAACCCTGTCACCTATTCTGATAATCATACCGCCGATAATATTCTGGTCAACGATATAATTCATTTCAACCTTTTCATATTTTGTTGTCTCAACCAGTCTGTCTGCTATCTGCTTTTTCTTCTCCTCATCAAGAAGAAATGCGGTTGTCACATAGGCAACACCGATTTTCTTATATTCCTTAACAATAGCAATAAAATAGTCAAGAATATTGATAATTTCTTTTTGTCTTTCTTTTTTGACAACAACATTCAAAAAGCCAATCATATCCTTTGATGCCCTGTCGTTAAAAATATCTTCTATCACCTTAATCTTTTCTTCTTTATCTATCTTGGGGTGATTCAATAGTTTTATCAGTTCACTGTTATACAGAAACAGATTCTTGATAACCTTGGCCTCCTCAAACAGAGTATCCAGATTACCCTCTTCAAGAGCAAGTTCAAACAATGCATCACCGTATGTCTTAGATACTAGCTTAGCCATGTCTCCTCACCTATCTCCTTTAATGCTTCGTCAATGAGTGCAGCCTGCTTCTTCTCATCGATAGATGCCGCTGCCACCTTGCCTGCCATAAGTGTTGCCACTTCTATCATCTGCTTCTTGATATCGTCTGCCGCCTTTTTCTTTTCCAGTAAAGCCTCGGTTTTCGCATGCTCAATGATTCTGTCAGCCTCCGCTTTCGCCTCATCAATGATTTTACTCTCATTCTTAGCAGCCTTCCTCTTTGCTTCACTTAAAATAGTCTCAGCCTCTTTATTAATATCCTTCAGCTTAGCCTCGTATTCTTCCTTAAGTTGAGATGCTGCCGCCTTATCATCTTCTGCCTGCTTCTTTTCATTGTCAATCCTCTCCTTACGCTTCTCAAGCACCTGTCTTACAGGATTAAACAGTAAATAGGATAAAATGATATACAAGACGAGCATTGTGACTAATAATATTGCTGCATCAAACAGTAATTGTGCATCCAAACCAAACAATCTCGTTTTTTCTTCTGTTGCTTCTAATAATGCAGGGGCATCTAAACCAAATAATCTTAAACCAAACAAGGGTTTGCCTCCTTTCTAAGAATTCTATATTTCTCCAATTCGGCTCTCCTTATTTAAAAGGCTTAACAAACATCAGAATAATGGCTACGGCAAGTCCGTAAAGACCTGTTGTCTCTGCAACCGCCTGTCCTAAAAGCATAGTAGACGTAATATCTGATTTTGCTCCCGGATTACGTCCTACTGCTGCTGCTGCCTGTCCTGCCGCGTAACCCTGACCTACACCAGGTCCTATACCTGCTATCATTGCAATACCTGCACCAACTGCTGACATTGCGTAAATAAACTCCTGCCCTGTTACCTGATTCATAAAAATATCCTCCTTTTACATTTTCCGGGAATGTGCTCCCTTTTAATTAATTTTAGTTTTAGTCGCCTATTTTATCGGTAATATAAACCATTGTAAGCATACAGATGACATATGCCTGTATACAGCCTGAGAAAATATCAAAATACATATGGAGTATCGCAGGCCATCCTACTGCAAAAGGCCTTAGAAGTCCATAGATCAGCCCCATCAAAACTGTACCTGACATGACATTACCAAAAAGACGAAGTGAAAGCGACAACGGCACTGCAAATTCACCGATTATGTTAATCGGAAACAGAAACCAGATTGGCTGGAACAAACTGGTAAAATGACCAATCTTGTTCTTCTTAATACCGTTGTACTGTATTAAACCAAACGTGATTAAACCTAATGGCAATGTAATGCCATAATCCGCTGTCGGCGGTCTAAGTCCAAATAAGCCCGAGATATTACTCAGCAATACAAACATGAAAAGCGTTCCGATATAATTCACAAACCGCTTCGCATTAGTACCCATAATGCCTTTTACCATATTATCCACAGTCTCAACAATCAGCTCTACAATATTGAGCAATCCACCCGGCGTCGCATTCTCATCAGCTTTTTTGAGTTTTATATTAACGATGATGGCAAATATAACGAGTACCAATACTACAATGGCAAGACTCACATGAGTCGTCGTAATATGAAGCGTTGTATTGCCAATCTTAAACTCCTTAAGAAGCTGAATCATGAAACTGCCTTCGTCATCACCACTTTCAGCCGAAGCCTCCAGTAACGGAGAATAGACTCCCGACCCGGTAAAAGCCGAAACAGCACTAACAATCCCGTTTCCCACATTCTCACCTTCCTTTTTCTGTAAATTTTTTTGCTAAAACTTTATGAGTAAGCGGCTGTATATAAGCCGATACTTTCAACGCCATAACTCCCACTAAAGCAGCAATAATGTTGCCTATATCCGTTATCCCCACTATCACCAGCAGTAAAAATACCACAAGCATTCTGACCGCTGTTGTCTTCCGGATGTGCTTATCCGCACCCTTTGCCTTGAGGCTCATTGCCTCCTCCATCGCAATTGCCATATTAACAATCATAAAAATCGAAATCATCACTCCGCACAGATACCCTATGGATACATATAATCTTCTTTGTGCAAAAACAAGGATGAGTATCTGTCCTGCTACATAATACAAAATATCACCAACAATCAGTTCCATGACCGTATTATTGATTCTTATTCCACTTTTCAACAGCTTCATCTACCAGCTTATTCTCCTCCAAAATCTTCTTCTGATGTTCTGATTTTCTGTTCGCCTTCATTGCTAAAACATAGATATTCCGAAACCCTGCCATAATACCCACCGCCAAAAAGGGAACCGTAAGGAATAAACCTGTCTTCTTTTCAAGATAAAGTCCCAACGCAAGCAATAGAAATGTCGGCACAAGCATACTGATTCCCAATTGGGAGATTAATGCCAGATTCATAAAAACTTCTTTACTATACTTTTTACTGATAACTGTCACCTCTCCTCACCCGGCAAGAACACTTTTTCTTTTTATAATATCATGCTCACATTTCTTCCCGTATGCTCATATTTTGTGACCCTGACACCGGCCGAGCGAAACATTCTCTTTGACGCAATTACCGACGGTGTGTCTGCATATTTGTCACAATCATACACAATCTCCCGTATCCCCGATTGTATGATAGCTTTAGCACACTCATTGCACGGAAACAATGTGACATACATCTTCGCACCCTCCAAACTGCCACCCCGATAATTCAAAATGGCATTCAACTCTCCATGTGTGGAATAGAGATACTTACTCTCAACTTCATCCTCACACTTTCCCCAAGGAAATTCATCGTCAGAGCAGCCGTTGGGAAAACCATTATATCCCATGGACATAATTTTATTCTCCGCGCTGACAATGCATGCCCCCACCTGCGTGTTCGGATCCTTAGACCGCATTGCCGCCAGATATGCTATTCCCATAAAATATTCATTCCAGCTTATGTAGTCATCTCGTTTATCGCTCATATAACATAACCTCCATCCGGTCAGATGGCTGATAATCGCTATTCCATCATCAATATTCTTCTCACATGTCTCTCTTCATTAGAAAATTTGGTATCCAGAAAGGTATCCACAATCTTAACGGCAAGTCCCTGACCTATGACTCTTCCTCCCAGTGCAAGTACATTGGCGTCATTGTGCTCTCTGGTAGCTTCTGCCATAAAACAGTCGGTACAAAGTGCTGCCCGTATCCCTTTTACCTTATTGGCTACGATAGAGACACCAATTCCCGTACCACAAATCAGGATTCCTCTGTCACATTCACCATCTGCCACAGCATGCGCAACCTTCTTTGCATATTCCGGATAATCTACAGACTCCGTACTAAAACTGCCAAAATCTTTATACACAAGTCCTCTCTCTGTAAGATGCTTCATGATTACCTGCTTCAACTCATATCCGCCCTGATCACATCCTATTGCTATCATCGCACTGCCCTCCAACATACTTTCATAAATCAGCTTTTATCATTCACAACAAAAAAGTGTGAAAATAAAAACAAATTTCCACACCATTATACCATTATCATCCATAAAAATAAACAGAATATTTCAAAAAAAGTTACTCTTCTTACCCAACTTTCATTTTAAATTTCATGGCTTCCTTATCCGATGCAATCTTTTCAATGTGAGCACCAAGACTTCTTAACTTCACTTCAAAATTCTCATAACCTCTCTGTATATAGACAATATCATCAATCACCGTAAAACCCTTTGCTGCCAATCCGGCAATTACCAGTGCAGCGCCTGCTCTCAAGTCCGGTGCATTAATCTCAGCACCCGTGAGTTCACCCACTCCGTCTATAATCGCAGTATTACCCTCTACCTTAATATTCGCACCCATCCTGTTAAGCTCTGCCACATACTTGAATCTGTTCTCAAAGATACTCTCCGTAACAATACTTGTGCCGCAGGAAATCGCTAATGCCACCACAATCTGTGGCTGCATATCAGTAGGATATCCCGGATACGGCAATGTCTTAACCTGTGTATTATTAAGCTGCTGTGCTCCAATCACTCTTACCGCATCATCATATTCCTCAATGGTACAGCCAATCTCCAAAAGCTTCGCTGTAATCGCCTCCAAATGCTTCGGAATGACATTCTTAACTAAAACATCTCCTTTGGTTGCTGCCGCTGCAAACATAAAAGTTCCCGCCTCTATCTGGTCAGGAATAACGGAATACTCTGTCTTATGTAACTTTTCCACACCGCGTATTCTTATAACATCAGTACCGGCTCCTTTAATATTGGCACCCATGCTGTTAAGCATATTGGCAACATCTACCACATGGGGCTCCTTCGCTGCGTTTTCAATAATCGTATTACCGGAGGCAAGTGCCGCTGCCAGCATAATATTAATGGTCGCCCCAACAGAAACCACATCCATATAAATATGACTTCCCACCAAATGCTCTGCATTCGTCTTAATCATACCATGCTCAATAACAACCTTTGCACCCAGTGCCTTAAAGCCCTTGATATGCTGGTCGATAGGTCTGGTTCCTATATCACAGCCTCCCGGAAGTGCCACTTCTGCTTCATGGAATCTGCCAAGGAGGGCTCCTAACAGATAATAGGAAGCTCTAATCTTTCTTATATATTCATAGTCAACTGTAACTGAACGGATAGTTCCACCGTTTATCTTAACACAATTCCTGCTCCCACGGACGACAACGGCTCCAATACCTTCTATCGCCTGTAATAACACATTTATATCCCGTACATCCGGTAAATTCTCTACTGTCACTGTCTCATCTGTCATAATAGCTGCTGCAAGAATGGCAAGCGCAGCATTTTTGGCACCACTAATCTCTACCTCACCTTTAAGAGGGTCTCCGCCCTTAATGATATATTGTTCCATACATATGCTCCTTAATTTTCAAAATGATATAGCACATTAACACCAATAAAAGATAACTTAAACCTATTTCACATTAAAATATATAATAAAACTAAAGAGTTACTGTCGTTGTTGTCAATCAGCCTCCGCAGGCAAAACTTCGCAGGCTGATAATCTGAATTGTCAGTATATTCGATTATAGCACAAAGTTATCTTTTGTAAATAGTTTTTTATTCCTTATTATTCAATGAAATCTTTCGTATTTTTTGTGATAAATTACCAAAACAGTAACTGTTCAGCCACGCCATTCACAAAATGCTTTCCACTAAGCCGGCTGCAGGACTGCACTTCGTGGAAACCGGTGTTACACAGCGGATTTTGCTCAATATTATTATATTATGTGGCTTCTGATTGGTTACATGAGACAGGCAAAAATCAATCTGTATTTTTTCTGGATTTCATATCATATCTGATATCATCCTCACTCTTTTTTCTATTTTCAAAATATACAAAACTGTCTATCGCATCAAGGATATTTGCAAAATTCTCTCGCGGCGCCGCATCTATATAATCTCTTAAAATCTCCGTCTCCGCTTCATTCCTGTATCTTCCATAAAAAATATCATACAGATTATGTCCTCTGACATAAATTCGTATATTCTCCATATTATTTTTCAAATCCTGCTTACTGTTAATCCTGACATTCGCCGCCCTGCACATCCTCTTCATACTCGGCAGCTTATACAGATAATCCCTGTATTTCTGCCATAATATATTGTAAAAGTCTTCTTCACTCTTTACTACTCCGATTTTCGCCATCACCTTTGGATCTAAAAAATAGTTTTCAAAAGAATAATATTGAAGTACAAGAACATTCTTTGGTGTCACCCTCGGCAGCCTGTCGATATCCTCCTTGTCTCTCTGGGCATAATATCCGCATAACTGCTTCACAAGATATTTCGGATTTTTGCCATCACTATCCCTGATCATAAGGAACTGATCCTTGATATATAACTTATTGATATATTTGAGATTGGCATATGTCTTTATGTTCGTGCAACTATTGGTGGTAATAATCGAAATCCTCTGAAGCATTCCTTTTTCATCGTATATCTCAGAATAATACTTTTCAAGCAGCAACGGTAATCTCGTACTGTCCTGCTTTCCTTCCACAATAAACACAAAGCTGACATTCATCAGATCATTCGCCGTGTAACCTAAATCATCCAGAATATTATCAATATCCGCATTGGCATTTACTGTTGTATGGTATTCATCATCCAATACCACCTGATTAATCTGGCGGCTCGAGAAGTTAAATATCATATTCGGTGAATGTGTCGAGAAAATGACCTGATTCTTTTTAGAAAGTCTGTACAATATCTCACTCGCCGATTTCTGCAGTGACGGATGCAGATAACTCTCCGGATCTTCTATCATGATAATACTCGGAACACTGCTCTGCTCCTCAATATATGCCTCTAAAAGTGATAAAAGATAAATACTCTTTGTTCCTGCACTCATGGTTCTGATATCATTGGCTGTTCCCCGGTCTCTGTTGCCAAGCAATGTCTTAATATTAAAAAATTTATCATAATCACATTCTGTCACAAACTTCACATACTGTGAACCCGAACCATTCTTGGCAAAATATTTATTAACCTGTTCAGCAAATTTATCAAGATTCTGATTAAAAAGCTTAAACTCCAGCAGCTTTGCCGTCTCAAATATGGTAAGCGCATCTACGGATTTTTGCTTTATGACGCCAATGCAGTCAAAACACCTTGTACACTTTTTTCCTTTATTAAACATGCACCTGTCTTCTGACAGCCTGATGAGTTCCCTGTCCCCCTGCTGCATCAGCAGATCATCCTGATATTCACTGATATCCCTCTGATTATCTATAAAATAAACCTTCGGAAATATCTGCCGGATACATTGGTTATTTTTTTTAATACCATCAGTATATCTGGCACCTTTTTCCTTATTGACAATATATGTAAAATCAAGAAGCCCGTTGTGGTACGAAGGCAGCCTCCCTACAAATTCCTTATACCACGCCTCATAATTTCTATATTTAGAAACCAGGCCCTGCTCATTCAACAGCTTTAAGTCATCCTTGCTAATCTCCAGCGTTATCTTTATCTCAATATTCTTTCCATTTTCACTAAAATTTTCAGGACGTATCTCATACATTCCGGCAACAGCCCTGATAGCATCTAACACCGCCGTCTTACCGGTACTGTTCTTTCCCACAAGAATAAGAGCATTATCAATATTGTTAATTTCCAGATGCCTGATGGATTTAAAACTATCAATACAAAGTGAACTAATCTTCATACGCTACCTCCCAGCCTTCGAGGTCTTTCTCCCCTTAGATGTTTTTTTGACAGAATAGCCAAAACTTCCGAGTTTACTTCCCAGAGAAAAATACTCTCCGTGGGAGTAGACAGAAAGTCCGGCACGATTAAGGTCAAACCGCCCCGTTTCGTCAAGGTATCTGTCATCGACATTCACCGATACTACCTCCGCCATAAACAGATGATGACTGCCAAGCTCCTTGAGGTCCACCACCTTACACTCTATATTTACCGGGCTTTCTTCTATTCCCGGAGCCTTTACGATTCTGGTTTTGCACCTATGCAGTCCCATCTGCGAGAATTTATCCACATCTCTTCCTGATTTCACCCCACAGTAATCTGCCGCTCTTACTAACTTCTCTGTCACAAGATTCACTACAAATTCCCCGCTGTCCCTGATGATATCGTATGAATATCTCTCCGGCCTTACGGATATGGAAATCATAGGAGGGGCTGTGCATATTGTTCCCGCCCATGCCACCGTAATGATATTGGCTTTTTCCTGCTCCCTCTGACAGCTCACCATCACCGCCGGCAGAGGATATAACATATTTCCTGCTTTCCAAAACTGTCGTCCCAAAACTTCCTACTCGCTTTCTATTAAATAATATCACCTTATATCCGCCGCCAAATGCCATGTGCCCAGCCTAACGGTCGCTTATACTCTCAAAGATAGGTGGAATAAACTGCTTTTTTCTTGATACTACCCCCGGAAGTATGACAGAGCCTCCCTCCACGTCCGCATCAAATGCCTCCGCAAGCAACTCCTCTGCCCCATTCCCCAGGAACAATACCTCCGTTGATTCATTGATAATGTTCGTGAGCATAAAGAAAATCATATCCACGCCGTGCTCTTTATATGCTTTATCAAGATAGGATTCCAATTTTCCCTTGATTTCTTCCAATTCATCTGCATCAAGGGAATTAATCTGTCCCACTCCCAGATTAATGCTGTCCTGAGAAAACTTTTTGAAATCCTGATAGAATATTTCCTCTGCGGACTTACTCTTTAAATTGCTTCCTGCCCTAAACATCTGCGTTGCAAATTCCTTCACATCAATCTCCGCAATCGCCGCCAGCTTTGTTGCGGCATCCCTGTCCACCTGCGTACAGGTCGGCGAGCGAAACATCAGGGTATCCGACAAAATCGCCGCACACAAAAGTCCTGCGATATGCTTCGGAATCTCCTTTCCATTCTCCGCAAACATCTGAAATATAATGGTGGCAGTACAGCCAAGAGGCTGATTTCTAAAATATACCGGTGCCATCGTCTCCAGGGAGCCTATTCTGTGATGGTCGATAATCTCCAGTATCTCTGCGTTCTCCAACCCGTCTACCGCCTGACTTTTTTCATTATGGTCAACCAATATGATTCTGTTCTTATCTGCATTGAGAAGATTACGTCTCGAAATCATTCCCGCATAGTGTCCCTTGATATCTTCTACCGGAAAATCCCTGTAACGTTTTTTTGCCATAATTCCTTTGATATCCTCAGTAAAATCATCTGTTCTGAATTTCACAAGATTCTCTCTGCTCATAAAATAACTGATAGGCATACTCTGGTTAATCAGCCTTGCCACCGTATAAGTATCATGAGGAGAGCTTATAATGGTACAGTCATGTTCCTGCGCCATTTTGCGTATGGTCAGTGAGACATTCGCTCCGTCACATACCACAATACAGCCGGCATTCATCTCTATCGCACAAAGCTGTGACTCGTACCGGTTCCCCAGTATGACCAAATCGCCCTCTTCTATGTAATTCTCCATCAAATCCGGATTCGCTGCTGCTATCAACACCTTTCCCTCTGTGTAATATGCCTCTTCATTACCACATACCAATTCTCCGTCAAGTGTATCGATAATATTCTTGTAAGCAGTATGCGCTGTTGACAAAATCTTACTGTCATGCACATCCATATAAGCTTCTGCAATATCTTCTGTTGTAATGAGACCCTCCAGTCTGTCATGCTTCGTCACCGGCAGTGTGACAACATTCAACTCTTTCATGAGATTCCATGCCCTCTTGAGAGATATTTCACGACTTACCCCTTTCGTCTCCCTGATTTCAATATCTTTTACCCTTGTTCCGATATCATTGATATAAGTCGGAACCGGCACATTAAAATATCGCAGCACAAACTGTGTTTCTTCATTTAATTGTCCTGCCCGCTTCGGCACATATTCCTTATCATCAATCTCATTTTTCAGATATGCGTAGGATATCGCCGAACAGATAGAATCTGTATCAGGATTCTTGTGCCCTACGACATATATTTTTTTATTTCTCATTGCCATAACCATTTCCTCCTCATTGATATTCTAAGGTCTGTGCATGGTTGTCTCGATTTCTGTATAGGTAGTTTCCACCTCAGTGACAGAACCCGATGAACATTTTCCTACATTAAACCCCAGTCCAAATATAATCCCTACCATAATCAGCGAATATACTAGTACAACAATAAGGCTGACTGTTAACGCCTTATTGTACTGAATCCATTTTTTAATTCTTCTGCCCATTTCTACCTCATTTCCAAACCATCATTTTTTCTTTTTGCTGCTCTTATCCGTCTTACCTCTTTTATTTGGTTTTCCATTCACAAGACCATTCAGTCCTACCGGCTGCCGCTTATTTTTCTTTCTCTTTTCCCACAGATAGCCTGTCAATTCTCCAAACATTCCTATCACAAAAAACACCAGTGACAACGCCGCGAACCGTAAGTCGCCATAAAAAATCAAAACCGATGGCAGATAGAAAATACCAATCCCCAAGGGTATCAGCACACTAAAGCCATATTTTTTAGAATTGAGAAGTCCTGCAATAAAGCAAAATACTGTATACACATTGGCAATGGTAAGATACATCAGTACTTTGCCCAGACCTCCAACAAACCAAAAAAGATAAGGCAGCACATAAAATAGAAGTGTGGCGACACCTAACAGTGTATAGGTCTGCTTCAGCATCCCCTCATACTGCTTCTTTTCTTTATCATTAAGCTTACTGTAATCGGTAAATAATTTCGTCATATTTCTTCAGCCTTTCACGCTTTTCTTTGTGCAAAGCACACACTATCTGCTCCACACTAAACTCAATGCAGCTTCACATTCTTCGCAAGCTCTACATCTGCCTTTGTAATTTCTTTATCAGAATATCTCGCCCGCTTATATATTTGCGTGAGCGTCTCAACATCAAACTTATCCCCCTGCTGGTATTTTACCACCGTTCCTTTAATCTCATCCGTGGTAAAACTGTCCCTCATCACCGCTTTTTCATTATACTTCATAAAGTTCTTGATCTTATCCCTGTATATCCTTCTCACCTTATCACTGTTTGTGCCAAAGAGTGATCTTACCCTTTTTTTCTTTTCCGGCTCAACCTTATCTTTCTTTTCGCCTGCCTCAACCTTTTTGACAATATCATCCGTCTTATTATGTCTGTGCATATAAACCTTGATGAATCGATATACGGCATATACGACAAAACACAGTGCGATAATGAACAATGCCAGTAATATTCCCTCCAGAACAGCCTCCCCTACGTTAGAGCCGCCGCCTCCCCGGGAGAATACCGGTGCTGCCTCTTCTGTTTCGTGCTGTCCTATCACTCTTGTCTCATACTGGTCAACCTGCTGCTGCGGCTCTTCTTCACTGTGAAAGCCTTCCAGAAATCCAAACAGCTTTCTGGCAATCCACCTTAGAAATCTCCCTATAAAATTAAACGAACTATCCGAAAATATGGTATTGGCAACAATAATAGCAAACACAATCACAATATTAAACAGCATAATCAATGAGAAATTAGTAGAGAATATTCTATCCATTTCCTTTGAAAAGTTGCCACTGCTCAGGGAATATGACAACATTTTATTAAGATATTCTCTCATAAAATACAGCATCAGATATATGACACCTGCCAGATATGCATACGCCGCCACTGCATCAGACATGGACTTGGATATGGAAGCATGCATATAAGCAATCAAAAAAAACATCAGAAGTCCAAGGGGCACATCTATCACATACATGCTTCTCTCGTTGGAATCCTTCCGCCAGAATCCAATGGCCAGAAAAAGGAAGGCGACAGATATCACTGTAAGAATCACCTTATCCGCAATCGCCGGCGGTACTGCTAATGTAAGACCAATCAGGGCAATATGAATAAAAAAGAACACAAAAAGATTCGTCACATGTCTTCTGGCCAGATAATCCGCTACCACCACCACGGTAAGCAGGATTCCTCCCACTATCCAGAAGGATGTTGACCTTTTAAAAACATAATCAAAATATATGTATACCAATATTGAAAACAGTACACACATAGCAATATATATAATTGTTCTTGTACTCTCAACCAATCGCTTCATAGAACCCTTCCTTTTACAATTCTATATTCCAGTGAATCGCATCCGGAATATCCTCCTCTTCCTGATACTGACGGTATTCGGGAATAATAAAATATGCCTGTGCGCCTCTCTGCTTTGCAGCTTTATAGACATTAACGACCTCTTTACTCCGATTATTGGAGATAATAATATAACACATACCGGCACCTGCTAATCCTGCCTCTGTGTCCATACTATCGCTGAGAATATCTGCAAAATTAAAATTATCCGCATGGGCATCAAGCCTTGCAAGGGCAGTATCAATCGCTACCATATGCTTCACACCACTACCCACACTTGTGATTACATACTCTTCTGTATAAATATCTTTTCCGTTCGTCGTCAATCCCGTCGGTATCCCCTCATTAATCAGCTTCTCACATATAGAACTTGCCAGACTTATGATATACTCTATCATCCTGTCACTCCTCGAATAAGTCTGCGTATCCATATTCAATATCACATTAATGGTTTGTGAGGATGTCATAAAATAAGTATTTACCTTCAACTCACCATTTCTCGCAGAGCTTTTCCAATTGATGTGACGTATTCCGTCATAAGGCTGGTACTCTCGTATTCCCCTAAATTCAAACGGATCCTCTATCAATGTTTTGTTGGTAACAAAATTACCCGTAATCGTATTAAACAGCGCCTCCAAAAATTCCAGACCTATCTTCTTCGGAAAAACATGAATCACTTTTTCATTTTTTCTCCTTGCAGTAAAAGTTGTCCTCTGAAACAAATCCCCACAGGTTATGTTAGTGTCATGCATATAGAAGCAGCCCCGTCCCATGCAACGGAACTTAAGGATTCTCGTCACCGATTGATTTCCCATAATGGAAAATACATCATCCCTGTAATAATAATCGGAAACAGAAGAATTATTTTCATTTTCAAACACAAAACTTTTGGGCATATCAAACTTCACATGCATCATCGGAAGGGGGAGCCACTTATGATTCACAATGACCTCTACTAACTCATTCTCCTCTTCCGCTACACAGTATACATTCTTATAACTGATTTCCACATCGAGTCTGTCATCCCAAAATTTTTTGTAGACATACATCTGACCAAATATCAGTACAGCCACGCAAATAAAGGCTACAATTAAAACCATACGACTCCTCATTTCTGAGCAATTTCTCAAAGCTGCTTTTTCTCACGCACATTATCTGTCCTGTCCGGAAATTGATTTTCCTGCAAAATCCTCTGTAGGTACCGCAACACTTCCTATAATTCCTCTGATAATTGACTCTTTGTTTGAATTTTTTGCCATATTAGTGTAGGAAACAATTCTGTGAGATAATACCAGAGTCGCCAATTCTTTCACATCCTCCGGCGTCACGTAATCGCGCCCGTGTATTGCAGCATAAATCTGTACCGTTTTCAACAATGCAAGCGTTCCTCTCGGACTTACACCTGATGAAATGGACGCATGATTTCTTGTTGCCGAAACAATATCTACGATATATTTTCTTACGGCATTATGTACGAAGACATGTCTGCATCTCTCACCCATAATGATAATTTCATCCTTAGAACATACCGGCATCAGACTGTCAATAGGATTATCCAAAATAAACCTTTCCATGATAGCCAACTCCTCCTGTTCCGAAGGAAATCCCATAGATAACTGCATGATAAATCTGTCAAGCTGTGCCTCAGGAAGCGTATATGTTCCTGCTGTCTCTATAGGGTTCTGGGTAGCTATAACAAGAAAAGGCTTATCCAAAATACGTGTCTGTCCGTCTATCGTTACCTGTTTTTCTTCCATACATTCCAAAAGACTTGACTGTGTACGCGGTGTGGCACGGTTAATCTCATCTGCCAGAAGAATATTAGAAAATACAGGTCCCTCTACAAATTCAAACGTATGTAAATCCTGATTGAAGATATTGAGTCCGGTAATATCCGACGGAAGCAAATCCGGTGTAAACTGAATACGGTTAAATCTACCGTCAATCGATTTCGCCATTGACTTTGCTAACATCGTTTTGCCTGTTCCCGGCGTATCCTCCAAAAGTACATGTCCTCCCGCAATCATGGAGGTAATAAGCATATCAATAATGTTTGATTTACCTATGATTACTCTTTCCACATTTTTTTTAATTCTGTCACTGATTACTTGTATTTCGCTAAATTCCATACACAATTTTCTTCCCTTTTAAATTTTAACTGTATATCCTTTTAACGGACTATTGACAGCAATGTTCTATATAATCTGCAGAAGCTTTGCTATCACTATCGCCAGCGTGAGAATTGATACCCACATATTCACACTTATCCTCGTCTTTATGGTGTCAGTCCCCTTTCTCTGACGACCGTTGACATCTGCAATCAGCTCCTCCATTCTGCTCATATTCTCGCCATTCGTCTTATCCAGAATGGACTTTACCATAGTCGGCATCGTCGCTACACGATCCAGCTTCTTTCCTATCTCATCATTCTTTTCCTCTATCGCCTTTAACATCTGCTTTAATTCAAAGAAATTATCCGAATAATCCTTCGGACTGAGCCGTTTTATCTTTTCATCAAAGGTATTGACAATCTCGGTACTATTCTTTTCATTTATCAGAAGCTTTATCCGCTGCAGTTCTGACAATACCGTCCTATCACTAATCTCCGCAACCAGTTCTTCCACTCTGTGTATCTCTTTCAACACATCTGCCGACCGCAGTTCATCCAGCTTCTGATTCGTCTTTGCAATCTCTTCCACAATAATATCTGCGGCACTGATTTTCTCAATCGCCTTATTTATCTTGTCAAGCTCGATAAAGATTACCTCAGTATTAACATTACATACAGCGGCATCTAGCTTTGCAAGCTCTGACATGATTCTTTCATAATCAAACTTCTGCACTTCCTGTTGGAGCTTTCTCACATTCTCCTGGATTCTTAAGAGCTCCTCTGTATTAATTTTGCTTAATGATGCCTGTACATTCTCTATCGCATTCAACACTACGGCGGTATTATCCATTCCTTTGATGGAAGTGTTGACTTTCTCTATCGCATCCATTACCTCAATGGAATTATCCATCCCTTTAATAGAGGTATTAATTTTCTCAATCGCATCAAGGACTTCATCATTGTTGATGTCATTTAAAGATTTCTCAACACGCTCTATACTTTCAAGAATATTCGAGTCATCATAAATCTCTATCGACCTGTTCTCTTCAAGCTCATGCATCTGATTCAGTTCATCTTCAATTTTTCTGCTGATGCCCCTCAGAAACTTGGCATTCTCAAGATTCTGGAGCTTTAAATCCTCCACCCTTGAGTTGATATTCATGAGCAATTTTCGCTCGTCCGATGCTGCCGGTGCATTGCTCACATTATTCTGCGCGTCCTGCCTTTTTATAACCGTATTCAGTAAACCCATCCTTATACCTCCATAAAATATATCCTTCTATTGCTGACTATAATCAAAGCACTCCATATCTACCTTTACAATCTTCCAGTCCCCATCCACAAGGTTAAAATATACATCTGCATAATCGCTTCCCTCACCCGAATATTCAGAAACAATACCTGTCAGTGCCGTTGTTCCGGTAACTGCCGTGAAGCTATAATCGTAATTCACCCGCACAGTTACCCTGTCCGGATAAGTGAAGGCATTAATCTGTGGTTTGACAGACTTCAACTCAAGCTGGCGCACTGCCGCACCATTCTCCTGCACTACCCCACTGCTAATCTTCTCAAAAGTGGCTTTCGCCGAAGCCTGCGCTTCCTCTGTATTGTTATATAATACACTGATATTATCAAAATTCTTTGTTCTGTCCATTGCATACTGGTACATGGCGTTCACAACAAATACCGAGTACTCATTCAACTTTCGCTGTACATCAGGTTTCATGGCAAAATCGCTTGTCGTAATGGTCATCGACGCCATATCCTGCGTTACGTACTGTGTTTTGGTAATCTCGCCTGTGGCATCCAGATTAACCGCAACCGTATGATCTCCCGAAAATATCTTATCAATTACATATCGATCCTGCGTGTCATCCTCAGATGTCTCCTTCTTATAAGAAGTTATATCAATTCCATCCAGTGTCACAGCCGTACCCACCGGAACATTAATCTCGTAATCCTTAATGACAAATCTGTCAACGGAAACCTTCCACGTATCAAAGAACTTGTACACCTTTTCCTTTTGTCGTCGAAGTGTAATCGTATAGGTGTGACTTGTACTGTCGTCCCCGATTTTATAAGTTGCCACGAACGTAACTGTTCCTCCCTGTCTGACCGGCTTGCTCAAATGGTAATCTTTAATCGAGCCATAGATTTTTTCACCCTCGCACTTACTCTTATAATTCTCAAAATTGATAAATTCAGACTCCTGAATATCAATCATCTTATACATCTCTTCGTAATTATTAGTGATATAATTAGAGAAAAACTTCTTCGCAAACCTCGACGGCGAACTTGCCCTGTTTCCCACGGCAAGAAAAATGCCGATTCCCGCACAGATAGACAACATCACAGCAATCTTAACCAGTTCTATCATAAACCTTAATAATTTTCTTCCATAACTCTTTTTTTTCTTTTCCATACACTAAATACCTTCTGCTATTTTGTTGTTATAATGATAGCACAAATATAAAATAATATCAATTACTTAAGCAGTGCAAAATCATTCCCCGCTGCCTCAAACATTGCCGCCGTCTCCTCCTGTCCCTGCTTATATTTTTCACCGGAAGCAGGGTTCACAAGTACCGCATTGTAAAAATCATATCCCACAATAATGACATAACCCGCCTCATTGGTTCTGCCCGCCACATATACGCCATTGCATATATAATATAGCATCTGTTCCAAAGACGTCCCTTTCAGATTCTTAGAAATATGACTCTCAATATCCTGCACGGACAGATTTGGCACCGCAAGTTCATAGGAAACCGGCCGGCTGATTCTCGCCCATGCATACTGCCCTCTGCTGTCAATGACAACTCCGGCAAGGTCATATGCCTGCCGAATCGCATCAGACAGGTTTCCCACAATTCCTTTTACCTGCCCCCTGCCATAGATATAATACTGTTCATCATCAGAAATAAGTTGATAAATATCAAGTGCATTGGTATCACTAAACACGATTTCTTTTGGGTATATATTTTTAAAGTTTGCAGAGGTCGTAACTTTCTTCACAAACTCAATGACAACCTCCTTTTTCTTCCTCTCTGTCTTTATGACATCAGCGGTAACCACATTCAGCTCCTGCTCCTCATTACCAAATATCTGATAGTCATCCGCTTTCACAAAGCCGCTTCCCTCTGCATTTCTGGTCACCCTCGTCACACTAATCATATTAGCGGAGATATGTGTATCAGTAAAATAATACCCTTCCTTTGAGTATTCCTTGAGTACCTTCCCCTGCATATCCACTATGACCAGCTTCTTCATTGCTACGGTAGCCTTCCCTGTGGCATCAACAGATATATCACCTGTTTCCGCCACACCATACACAAAGTCATCATCAATAAATCCTGACACCTTAAGGCTCTTGCCTTCCTCTGCCTGTATCTGCTTTTCCTCTCCGGTATCAAGATTCAATATGCTGATAATGTCAACTCTGCCACCTTCTCCCTTTTCTTCCCATGCAATAATATTTCCACTTTTATTAGTGGCAAAACTATTATCCTCCAAACCGGAAATAATCTGAACATACTCGCTTCCGGTGATATCCACACTATACACACTGTCACTTAGGGTGATATACATCACATCATTCTCATTCACATAGAACATTCTGCCCATCATTTCTCTGAGAATCCCCGCCTGTCTTGCAAATGGGATAAAAATCTTCTCTTTTACAACATTCGCTTTCGTATCATAGTTGTAAAGACTAATGCCCACCATGCCTTCATGCTCGCCTCTGCTCATATATCCATACACGATAAATTCCGTGTCACCGCTATCATCCACAGAAATAATTTTCACATAACTGTCAGTATTGGTATTTCGTACCTCCTCATCTTCAGGCATCTGAAAAGCAAAAATGGAGGCAGCCTGATTATGCCTGATATCCATCAGCCAGAGCCCGCCGTTTTTGGCAAATGCAATATAGGAATTGTTGTCACTCGACATAAATTCGCAATCCTCGTCCTTCGATATGCCAAGATTGATTCTCATTGTAGAAATATTCTGATTATTGGCATCAAATATCTGCTCCATTGTCCTGTCATAGTCCAGAAGATAGATTTCGGTGCCTGTCCATTTTACCCTGAAATATTCTGTAACCTTGTAATACTGATAAGTATCATAATCATTCAATGCCTTAATCTTATATATGAGCTGATAGCAGCCTACATCCCCCAAAATCTCCTTAATACTTACAATCGGTGTCGTCACCTTTTCCGGTGAAAGCTCTCCCCATGTAATCTGTTTATAATTAGACTTTATGGTGACATGCCCGTAATTGGTATTATCCTCTGAAGGGTCCGGCTCTATATAGCTAATAATCTTATCTGCCTCCTTTGTATAGGTGGCATCTGAGAAATTTTTCACAAATTCAAGCTGTTCTCTACAGTGATTATCACTTTGCTGTACCACTCTTGTATAATAATATACATTCTCCACTCTGTCGGTATTTACCCACAATACAAAAAAGTATTCTTCTCCTGCCTCAATCATATTGTCTAAGGTGATATGAATATCCGTAAACTCATCACCTCTTATAATATCACTGTCCGCAACATCAGTTCTCTCTATCAGTCGTTCACAGTCAAGTGTTCTAAGTTCAAAGCCGGCACTCATAATATAATTATCACAATTTCTCACATGAGCTGTAAGCTGTCTGTTCTCTCCGATTGGTGTAATGGAGTCACGCATATAGCGGGTATCCATCTGCATCTTATATCCAAATAATTCATTTATCTCTATATCCATATCACCACCCGATGAACCAAGCATACTGACAACAGGAAGTACAGGCTCTCCCATAATAACACGGACCTTTTCCTCCCTATCTCTGTTTACAAATACCACAGCGCCGATAATCGCTGCAAATATCAGAATTAAAATCATTATTTTGTATATAATATTCTTCACTTTTACACCATCTACATTCTTTCTTCATCATCCAATAATAGTTCTGCTATCTTCGGTCTCAAATGAAATTCCTCTATCAGTCTGTATAATTGCTCTGCATTCCCATTTTTCTTTGCCTTTACCGCCCGAATCAACAGATTCTTAGGGGTGTGCTCAATATCAATAAACTCCAGAATCTCCGTATCATATCCTTTTAGCTTCAACACCTCTGCTCTTATAGCATCGGTCATCATGGCAGAAAATCTTTCTTTCAGAATACCATACGACAGCACCGGCATCATCAGTTCATTGCTGATTTGTCTGTTGAGTTCATGCTGACAACATGGTACGGAAAGTATCACCGATGCACTCCACACAACCGCTTTGTACAATGCGAAATCCGTAGCTGTATCGCATGCATGAAGTGTTACCACCATATCAACCTGACTGCATTCCGCATAATCTGCTATATCTCCCAATTGAAACAAAAGCTTATCATAGCCATACTGACTGCTCAACCTGTTACATTTTTCTATCACATCTTTTTTTAGATCAAGCCCCGTAATTCTCACATCAAGCCCATTCAATTCATGCAGGTAATAATACATCGCAAACGTCAGATAACTCTTACCACAGCCAAAATCAATAACAGATATCTCTCTGTCTCTCGGAAGCTTGTCCTTTATATCTCTGATAAATTCAAGGAATCTGTTAATCTGTCTGAATTTATCATACATCTTTCCCACTATCTTTCCTTCCCCGTTCATTACGCCCAAATCTATCAGAAACGGAACCGGAACCCCCTCTTTTATAATATAATTCTTCGACCTGTTATGTTCAAGGGGATTTTTCATTGAGGCAGGATTTATTTTCCTGATATCAGTATTCTTCTTATTGATAGTTATTTTCCCGCGCTTACTGACAAGAATGGTAATTCGGTTATCATTCGTAAGTATTTCACACTGCCTGAAGCTGTTCGTAATCATATTCTCCATATATACTGCTGCTTCACGGTCTGTATAATTGTGATGAAACACCTTACTTTCCTGCTGCTCGGTGGCCTGGTACATGACTTCTCCTCCAAGCATAACCTGTCTTATGTTGATTTTGACCGGTCCATCCTTTATCCGGGGATTGCTGATAATGCATCGGAGAATCCCCGATTGCAGGCTTAACCGGATGGTCTCCGACAATCTTGTCTCTTCACTATGTTCAACCTTAATATGATTGCTGTTATCAGACATTGTATTAACCCTCTTTCAATATATCTTCATAGTATGCTCTTAATATCTCACCTACACTCCATGCCTGTGCATACGTTCCTCTGGAAATATTCGGCTCATTTCCGTCAAATATCTCCGCAATCTGTCCCACACATCCGTCTCTTAAGTGATCCTTAACCGGTTCCATCAGAAGTCTGGCATATCTGAGAACATCGTCATTATCATACCCCTGCATATCGCAGGTTTTACCTGCGATACTGCCACCAATCGGCAGGTTTGAAAGTTTACTTTCAAACTTATACCCCTGCATATCGCAGGTTTTTACATAAGCAGTAACCAGTGCTCCCAGAGGGAATGCCCATGCTGTTCCCTGATGATATGCTGCGTCCCTGTCATGAAGTTTGCCCTTATAATACGGCTGATATTCATCATTTTCCTTATCTAATGTTCTAAGACCATATGTCGCATATAATTCACTTATAACCGTATCAACAACCGCTTTTGCCTTCTTGTCGTCTAACAAGTCAAAGGGCAGTGACACAGCATAAATCTGATTCGGTCGTATCTTATCATCCTTATCCTGACCATCCACCACGTCATACAGACAATTCTTGTCTTCATTCCAAAATTCTCTCACAAATGACTGCTTTACTTTGTCTGCCATAGCGCCATACTCTTCTGATGTCTTTGCGTAACTGCTCACTTGACCAAGCCTGCTGCCAAGGTTCTCCATAATCCTGAGCGCATTATACCATAACGCATTAATTTCCACCGGCTTTCCATGTCTCGGGGTAACCACCCATGTTCCCACTCTCACATCCATCCATGTTACCTGATCATAACCGCCTCCCGCATGAATCAGTCCGTCCTTATCCATATATATTGAAAAATCCGTGCCAGCGGAATAGAAATGTATAATCTCCTCTAACTTTGGGTATATCTCCTTCTTAATAAAAGCATAATCCTCCTCCCCGCCTGTATATTCAAGATACTTATATACCGCATAAAAATACCACATAGAGGCATCTGCGGTATTATACAGAGGCTCTAATCCCTCGTCAGGAAACATATTAGGAACCATACCATTCTTAACGTACATGGCAAAGGATTTTAAGATTCCCCTGGCATCTTCCCACCTTTTTGTCACCAGAGCAAGTCCCGTAAAGGCAATCATGGTGTCCCTGCCCCAGTCCGTAAACCACGGATATCCTGCCATAATCGTCTTATTCTTTGTTGACTGTCTCTGTACAATAAACTGGTCAGCCGCCTGCACCAATGACAGTGCAAAATCGTCTCTGATACCACTGTTTGCCTTAAGAGTTCTGATTCGCTCACGATTTTTTTCGATAATCTCGAAGGCATCTTTATTGAATTTTTTCTCCACAGAACAGATAAGGGAAAGTCTCTTATGCTCATACGGCTTCAGCTTTATCCTGATACGGTAAGGCGTGTAGCTGTTCACCACTGCTTCTCCCCCCGTAGCTATCTCAGTCTGAAGAATTTCATCACTGTCATATTTTTCTTCATTTTTTTCAAACTTTCCACTGCTTGTATATAATTTAATCGTTAAATCTTTATTCTTTTTAGGAACGAGCTTTAACAGTTTTTTTGTCTCAAATTCTTCCTTAAATTTCAGTTCATTTCTCTCCACCCTCTGATTGTGATCCCTGTAGGTGAGAAATGGTGTGATAAAAAACTCTGCCTCCTTTGAACCGTTCATGATATCATATCCGATGGCAAGTGTATTCTTCTCCCATTCAAAACTGAGTGTCTTTGTGATAAACGTTCCTTCTGCCTGATAGACAAACTGTGGCAGTTCATCATAAATAAATCTTTGCAGATAAATCTGCCCCTCATCATTGATATTTCCGGGTCTTTGGTTTGTGGCAAAAGAGTAATTCCTCTCTCCGATTCTGATGCTTTCATCCGTTTTATTCAATATCGCATATCTCTCAACCGGCGCATGCAGACTTGCCACAAGATATGCGTGATGCTTTCTGGCTCTTGCATTGATAATGCTTCCTCCGCCATATCCCCCTATCCCATTTGTGATAACCCATTCTCTCTCTATTCCCTCATTGAAAGTTTTCCAATATCCTTTTCCAAATTCTAATTTCATATACCTGTTTCCTTTCCTGTTCTCATTGATGGTAACTCATACTGCAAGGCTTACGGGTTCACAGTGGGATTGTCACATTTTTTCTGTTGCCTCAACCTGCGAAAAAACGCTGTCAGCATGGAACTGCATTCCTCCTCAAGAATACCGGTCTCCAGTTCCACCTGATGGTTAAATCTCTCCATCTGCAGCAGATTAAGCACCGAACCCGCACACCCTGCCTTTGGGTTCATGCAGCCTATATACACTTTTTCTATTCTGGATTGCACAATGGCACCTGCACACATCTGACAGGGCTCCAGTGTAACATACATCTCACAGTGCTCCAATCGCCAGTCTCCCAGTTTTTTACTCGCCTTTTTTATGGCATTTAATTCTGCATGGGACAAGGTATTTTTATCAATATTTCTCCGGTTATATCCTCGCGCAATAATTTTATCTTCATATACGATTACGCATCCTATCGGCACTTCGTACAGCTTCTCTGCCTTTTTTGCCTGAGCGATAGCTGCGCGCATATATTTTTCTTCACGACTCAATTGTTCTGATGGGCTCATGGTAAATCCTTTCGCTGCAGTGGTTACTATTCCTTTACGCCTCTTGACTATTACCCGCAATATTGGTATTCTATTAAATGAATATATTATACCATATATATTGATATATGTGGCAGCTTTTATCACAAAATGTAAATAGTAATACCAAAACGAGGTCTGATATTATGAATTTCAAATACGAAACAGAGCGGCTGATTCTTAAGATTCTGACAACTGACTATGCAGCTTTAGTACTTAATTTTTTATACACTAACCGTGACAATTTTTCTCCCTACGAAGCCGCTAAAACGGGTAACTTTTATACCGTCTCTTTTCAGCGTGAAACCTTAAGGCTTGAGCTTTCTGCCTTTCAAAAGCTTCAATATATCAGATATTATGTATTTAAGAAAGGAAATGATAACGAGATTATCGGTACCATTTCCTTTGGCAATATTTTAAACAAACCATATTCAAGTGCATCTATAGGCTATAAATTCGATAAAAATCATCTTCATATGGGATATGCAACAGAGGCGGTATCCGCCGCAGTTCTTGCTGTCTTAAATAACACCTCCATTCATCGGATTAACGCCTTTGTCATTCCGACCAATACCCCCTCCATACATCTCCTTGAGCGTATCGGCTTTGAATATGAAGGTATATGCAGAGAATTTGCCCTGATTAATGGCGAATATACTGATCACCTTCATTATGCGTTAATTAATCACAGACATGCACACTTATGACAGCTTTTTATTATATCTCTCCATATATTCCTGTATCGTTTTCTCATCCATATGAACTCTGACATCCATCGTCTTCATCACGTCAAATAATCTGACCTTCATATAAGTATAATCATCACTCAGATCATATACCTCATTATTGTTAAAGCCCAAAACTATCGGTCTTAGTATATTGTCTTCATTTTCCTTAATGACAAGTCCCTTTTCTTTATTCGTGAGTTCTACACAAACTCCCGGTATAAGTATATTGATGCTCTTAAGCAGTGCCCCCACTGCTCTCTCATCAAACATCTTCTTATTCTTTATCAGATATCGTACGGCCTCAACATCTGACTTCGGCTCTTCCGATACACTCATGCTTGTCATCGAATCAAATACTGCTGCCACCCGCAGAAGCTTTGTTCCATCCAACAGCCGCACATCTGGCGGATTCGTTCCGTTGACCTCCTTTAGGTGCTGGGAAACGATAATTCTTGTGAGGGACGGAATTTCGTAATCTTTCTGTATAATTTCATTCCCCTCAATCTCACATTTATTAATGACATATCTGTCATCATCACTTAACTTCTTACCTTTTTTCAGAATATCTTTCGGAATCATCGCTTTTCCCAATTCATGAATCAAAGCCGCCGTAACAATATTAATCTGCTCCATGTATGACATATTCAGTGCAGCGGACATCAGTGTGCATAAAATAGCAACACTTAACGAATGTTTATACACATAATCTTCCTGACTTCTAAGTGTCTTGTTAAAATTAATTTTATGCTTTATCACACCGTATTTTTTAATGATAGAGTCAGCCAGCTTTTGAATCTGTTTATCTTCTTTGCCGGAAATCATCATATCCATCTGCTTTCTGAGTTCAAATAATGCAACTGTCTGGAAGCGCTCAAATTCCCTTTCCTCTTCTGACATCTGCTGTTCAGGTTCCGTAGGGTCAAGAATATATACTCCAAGAAGGCCAAAGTTCTTTATATTATTAACACCCTGCTTGTTAAGTCTGGTGTTAATATCATACAGCATTACGCCATCCTTGTTATATACCGGTCTGGCAAGTTTCATGCCTTTTTTTAATTTGTCCATAACTATATATCTCATGCTGCTTCCACACCTTTCCTGTACTCTTACACAGAGAAGCCTCTACTCACTACAGATACATACACCAGTATCCGAACTCAGCTCTGTCACTCTGCTTTTTCTCTTTAAATCTATTAAAACCGTACATCTTCGCCATGTTCCGCTCCCGATTTCTCAAAAATCCCGGAACACAAATCATGTACCTTAACTGTGTATTATTCTGTATACTATTCTGTGTATTATTATTTTCTGTATACTCTTCCTCATGTTCCTCACACAAAAGTATATATCTGAAATTATAGTATCCGTTCAGAAGGAAATTATTATTACATAAATGCCAATATTTTCTTGGCAAATACGAAATATCATGAGGCGAGATTTTAATACAATCTCCCAATCCCTCTATCTTAATCTTCGGATAACAGTTGCTAAGCATTCTGAAATAGTCACTGTTGTCCGGCACTCTTGGTCTTTCTACTTTATTATCGGATTTTTCGAGCAATTCCTGCAACTCTTTTTCATATTTTTTCATATTTTCCGGTATAGGTGCTGCTTCGTCCATATCGTTTTCTTTTGCCGGCATATCCGCTTCTCCGGCTATATTGTTCTCTTTTACCACCGTATCTGCTTCTCCGGTTACAATGCTCTCTTTTTCTGTAGTATCCATTTCTCCGGTGACATGATTCTCCTCTACCAATATATCCGTTTCTTCCGTCTCTCTATCGCCGTCTGTAACAGCAGGATACACTTTCGCACTATTTATGCCATTCATTGCATTGGAAAATGTTATCATATCCGCGTTTTCAATCTCTGAAGAGTTACGATTATCATTCACCCTATAATTGCGGTTATCTGCCTCCGCCACATATTCAATTTCGGCAGCCGCTATATCTCTCTGTGTCTCCACAACATTGCCTATCGCAAAATCCTCTTCATCCTCCTGCGAACTATTTTCAAATTCATCCACGTATATTGTCGTATCATCCCACTCTGACGCATATACCTCCCTGATGGTACTGTTACCATTCAGAAATACTTTGCTACAGATAAAGATTCCCGCTATCTCATCTAATTTCAGTGCGGCATCACCAATCTCATCCGGATGAAACTGTGTTCTAAAGATACTGTTGCCACTCACAATTCTGATTCTGCCAATTGATGATTTATATACTTTTCCGTTCTTTCTCGTAAACAGAAACACCTCAAGCATATTATCATCTGTTTCGTTCATCAGAATATCATGTATTCTCAAAGAAATATTAATCTTACATAATTGTCCCCGCGTCTCCACTCTCGCAAATCCTGCGTTTTTAGATTTAACGCCTTTTTCGTATGAGTATATGTATGACGTAAGCCTGCTGTAATCACTCATGTCATTTGCACTCCTCTCATTAAAATTCGATATTATTCGATGTACTAATAAGTCTATGCATGACAATTATGATTTATGACTATGTTACTATCCTGCCCCTTTCAGCTAATACATATCCTGCAGCAAATCCGACAGTGCGGCAAATTGTTCGAGAGTCAGTGTCTCACCTCTTATATTCTCTCCCAATCCCATCTCTTCCAATGCTTTTAAAGCCTGTTCTTTTGTATAATGCAATTCTGCCGAATTTCCGATTCCGTTAATCAGCGTCTTTCTCCTCTGCGAAAAGGATGCCCTTATCAGCTTAAACAACTGTTCTTCACTTTTCACACTGACAACAGGGGTTTTATGAAGCTTCATTCTGATAACCGCCGAGCTTACATTCGGTCTTGGCATAAAACAATTCGGTGGAACATTGGCAACGATTTTAGGCTCTGCATAATACTGAACCGCCAGAGATATCGCACCATATTCCTTCGTTCCCGCCTTCGACTGTATTCGCTGCGCCACTTCCTTTTGCACCATCACTGTAATACTGTCAATATTAACTTTCTTTTCAAGCAACTCCATGATAATAGGCGTAGTAATGTAATAGGGAAGATTCGCCACAACCTTAATCGGTCTTCCCTCATTTTCTTCCTGAACAAGTCTGTTGATATCCATCTTCAAAATATCCTGATTGATAACCTTTACATTATCATATTCTGCCAGTGTTTCTGCAAGAATCGGCATCAATGAGCTGTCAATCTCCACTGCAATAACTTTTTTTGCATTTTCACACAAATATTGTGTCATCGTGCCAATCCCAGGTCCAATTTCCAATACTACATCTTCCTCAGTAATTTCTGCCTGTGAAATAATCTTCTCAAGGACATGTGTATCAATCAAAAAATTCTGTCCGAATTTCTTCTGAAAAATAAAGTTATATTTTTTCAGGACTTCAATTGTATTCTTAGCAACGCCTAAATATGCCATTATTTGCCCTCGCTATTTCCTGCTTCTTCAAAAGCATATCTGATATCTGACTTATTTTTCACTCTCAATTCCATATAAGTCAAGTGCATTTCTATAGGTTCTCTCTATTACATCTGCATCAGATATCTCTTTAATTCTGGATATCTCTGATACAACATAAGGAAGCTTTAGGGAATTATTTCTCTGTCCCCTTTCCGGCTCCGGTGAAAGATATGGACAATCTGTCTCTAAGACAATCGTATGGAGAGGGCATTCCTTCACTGTCTCCTTTAACTTTTTAGAATTTTTAAATGTCACCACACCGCCGACACCTATATAATATCCCAACTTGATATATTCCTTTGCAAGCTCGGGACTATACGAATAACAATGTATCACACCGCCTTTTACTTTTCCCTGATAACTTTTCAGTATCCGGAATGTATCCTCTGCCGCATCACGACTGTGGATAATGACAGGCAGCTGCAACACCACAGCCATGTCAAGTTGTCTGATAAACCACTTCTTCTGCGTCTCTCTGTCCGGTTCATCATAATGGTAATCTAGACCTATCTCTCCTATGGCAACCACTTTTTCATACTTTGTATAGTCCCGAAGCTTCACCATTTCACTTTCTGTCAAACCAGCCGTATCACTAGGATGTACTCCTACTGCTGCATACATAAAGTCATATTGCCTCGCCAACATGACCGAAGCCCATGAAGATGGTACATCCGCACCTACATTGACAATATTCTTTATTCCGTTTTCTCTCATAGACCTCAAAAGTTGGTCTCTGTCGTCCTCAAATGCCACATCATCATAATGTGCATGTGTATCAAATATCATAACAGACCTCATTTCCGGTTACTATTTACCTTAAACCTCCACCAAATGCTCCTTACCGGTTATTATTCTCTAACAAATCTCCGAACCACTTATGATATCTCTGTCAACCGTCATCACCGATAAGTGTTCCTTGTCGTCTGCCGCTGAAAGTATCATTCCCTCTGACATAAGTCCACATAATTTTGCCGGTTTAAGATTGGTAATGACCGCTATCTTCTTGCCAATCAGCTCCTCAGGCTGATAACTCATGGCAATTCCTGAAACAATCTGTCTTATTTCATTGCCTACTCTGACTTTGAATACAAGAAGCTTCTTTGATTTTTTTACCTTCTCACATTCAAGCACCTCGCCAACCCTGATTTGGATTTTGTCAAAATCCTCTATGGTAATCTCAGGTTTTTTCTCTACTACCGGATATTCCGGCTCTGCCTGACTACTTGCAATCTCCTCTACCTTTTCCATCACTTCATTGAGGTCAAGTCTTGCAAATAGCATCTGCGGCTTTTCAACCACTTTCGTGCCTGATACATATTTACCAAATTCGGTCATATCGGCAAATTCTCTTATCTGTGTGTTGAGCTGTTCCACAATCTTATCTGCTGTCTCCGGCATAAACGGTCTTAAGAGACTCGCTCCTATCGTGATTCCTTCTACCAGATTGTACAAAACTGTGGCGAGTCTGTCTTTTTGAGTTTCCTCCTTTGCCAGTACCCAAGGCATTGTCTCATCAATATACTTATTGCATCTCTTAAATAATGCAAATATCTCCGTTATGGCATCAGCCACACGCAGCCTGTCCATCTTCTCGTTCACTTTCGCAGCCGTATCAATGACAGTCCTCATTAAATCCTCATCATATTCTTCCGTATTCACATTCTTGTTCTCAACAATTCCGTCAAAATACTTATTGGTCATGGATATTGTTCTGTTGACAAGATTTCCCAAGGTGTTCGCAAGTTCTGAATTAAATCTTTCTACAACAAGCTCCCATGTAATAACACCATCATTTTCAAAAGGCATCTCATGAAGCACAAAATATCTCACGGCATCTACACCAAACAGTGCCACTAAATCATCCGCATATATTACATTTCCTTTAGATTTACTCATCTTGCCATCGTTCTGAAGCAGCCATGGATGTCCAAATACCTGCTTTGGCAATGGTAAATCCAATGCCATCAACATAATTGGCCAGTAAATGGTATGGAAACGCAGGATATCCTTTCCTATCAGATGCAAATCTGCCGGCCAGTACCGTTGAAAAAGTTCATCGTGATTACCATCGATATCACAGCCGAGTCCCGTGATATAGTTCGATAATGCGTCAATCCATACATATATGACATGATTGTCATCAAAATCTACCGGTATGCCCCATTTAAAGGAGGTTCTCGAAACACACAAATCCTGAAGTCCCGGCAGCAGGAAGTTGTTCATCATCTCATTCTTTCTTGACTCCGGCTGTATGAAATCCGGATGCTCATTAATGTAGGCAATCAATCTGTCTGCATATTTTGACAGTTTGAAAAAGTATGCCTCCTCCTTAGCAGGCTGGCACTCTCTACCACAATCCGGACACTTTCCGTCTACAAGCTGAGAAGCTGTGAAGAAAGACTCACACGGCGTGCAGTACATTCCCTCATAGTATCCCTTATAAATGTCACCCTGTTCATAGAGTTTTCTGAAAATCTTCTGTACCTGCTTCTCATGATATTCGTCTGTCGTTCTGATAAATTTATCATATGAGGTATTCATCAAATCCCAGATTCGCTTAATCTCTGTGGAAACATTATCCACAAATTCCTTCGGTGTGATTCCCGCTTCCTTCGCCTTTAATTCTATCTTTTGTCCATGCTCATCCGTTCCTGTCTGGAATCTTACATCATATCCCTGGGCTCTCTTAAATCTCGCTATACTGTCTGCCAGAACAATCTCATAGGTATTACCTATATGTGGCTTTCCGGAAGTATAGGCTATCGCTGTCGTAATATAATATGACTTATTTTTACAATTTTTACACATTTTAATTTCATTCCTCTCTCCATCAGATATTATCACTATTCTCTATCATACCTTTATTTACTATTTTTTTCAAGACCTAATGTGTACCTACTACCTCTGCTTTTGGTTCTGTTATCAGCTTTTCCACTTTAAATGTATCTACGGATTGCGCTATGTAATGATGAATGTCAAGGTTCGCTGTGTTTTCCACGTAGTTTTCCATATAATCTTTTTCTGATAAGTTGTCTGACGGAATGTTTCCGGCAAAGACGCGTATGGTCATCTCATACTCACCCTCCTCTGTCTCAAACGGCATCCCAAATACGGTATCGGCATCAAAGTCAATCCATGTATCTTTCTCGACAATATTATCCCCCAGCAATACCTCACAGTTAAACTTTACTGCCCGGTGTGCAGCCATCCACCGGTAATCCCGTGTTTTGTACCCCCTGCAATTAATATGCTGCCCATAATGATTCGTTCTGATTCTGAACTCGTGTCCCGCCAAGGCAGTATTTGTCCCATCGCTTTTTGACTTCAAAGCACTTTTCCCCTCCGAAACACTTTCCTCCTCTGTACTCACAATCTCTCCACCGGCAATATATACCGGCGTATGAATCGTAACACTGTCAATACCCGAAACATTCTCCCGATATGTCCTGCCAGACTCGTAATCTGTGTAGATATAATATCCTGATGATATATTATTACAACTGTTGCGCTTGTCATTCGGAATAATGTTCCCGCCATAATATAAGCTTCTTCGCGCCGTAAATGTGGGCTCTACCGGACTCCCTGTGTTATTCTTTACCGGCTTATCGCTCAATATGGTTCTGTTATTAATCACAAGCCTGTCACTTTTTACTTCCATCGCACCAATACTGTTGTCTGCAATCCTTTGAAAATCCTCATCCGGTATGACCGGCTTTACACCATATCTCACATTCTCCTTTAATTCTCCTCCATCAACATACAAGACATCTTCATACTCCGGAAATGTCACATGGTAATAGTATGCCCCATATCTCTGACTGTCTATGGACGGCCGACAGCCTTGTATATTCTCCCTTATGCCATTGCCTTCAAATGCATAATTACTGACTGCTATCGCCGTAAGATAGCTAAGGTCAAGCTGCTTAAGTGTATAATACGACACTGTTCGCTTTACATAATACCATTTTGTGATACTTTTTTTCTCTGCTCTGTCGCCCCCGTCATATCCTTTCCATTCAATGTCATAATTGACTATCAGCTTCACCGGGATATAAAAATCAATCTGTACTTTATCAAATACTATCTTATACTTGAATGAATCGGCAAGTCCATTAATGCAAAGAGGCTCTCCCGTCGGCACTGCCTCAGAAACATCATAATCTGCGCGATATCTCGTTCCTGCACTGATATGGATGGTACCCGCCCTGTCGTTACTTAATTCCCGACCGGCGGTCACTTTTTCATCATACCGGAATGTCTTCGGTATGACTCTCGCTGTAAAATATACCTGCTTATTAAAATGTGTCTTTAAGCTTTCCTTTGAAGCCCATGGTCTTGCAGACGCTATTCCCTCATAATCAGAATATACCTCTCCATAAGGCTCCAGATTTTCTGAAAGTCCTCCCAACAACTGTCCCCTCTCTGCAATCGTCATAATCTCATCTATATATACATGATCTCCATAAGAATATAACGCACGATACCATTCTTCTGATACTTTTCTCACCGCATCTGCAATTACCGCCTCCTCAATGCAGTAACGACAGTACACATAAGAACTGTCAAATATGTCTTCTAATATCTCTCCTCTACTGCCGATAGCTATCACCGCATACTGCTGATAGGCAGCTTCACGGGGCATGTCATATCGCTTGATGACAAAGCCTAATGTCTTGTAAGTGATATAAGTGGATGCTTTCTTGTCATGTGTAATCATAATCAGATTCCCCTCACCATCAAACCCCAATTGCTCATTATACATACCGACATGTGATTCCCTGATAAAAGCTGACATACCATGTACCGGTACGGCATGCGCGGATACAGCGGATGCCGTGTACACCGGCATAACATACACTGATATAGTGCATAACAATCCAATCATATATAACATAACATGCAGCATGAAAATGTTATGCTTTGTTATTGCATTGTTTTGTCCTAATCTCTTAATTGTATTCTCCTCCCTTTCCTATCAGATTGAAATTGAAAAATATTTTTCATTAGTAATCTTATTTTAATATAAACATGTTATATTGTCAATATATTACTTCACATTTATTATTATAGTTTAATTTATTGTTAATAATACATTTTATTTTTGGTGAGCATATTTTACAAATGGCGGTTATCCGAACTGTTACTTTTTCCATAACATTAAGAGGAAGCAATGTGAGCATTAGCAAGATACCCAAAAAGACAAAAAAGACTGGCATTTCACTGCCAGCCCCTAAATGTAATACCACATTTTAAGTAAACTTTTGATATCTGCAAAACAGACAGAGAAGTACACCATGCCTCCTAAAAAATCAATGCGTTACCTTGAGTAATATTCCCCTCTGTAAACCTCCATATTTCTCTTTGACCTTTATCAATTTATAACCATTTTTTTGAAAAGTTGTATAACTTGCTGCATTATCAAGGGATACCGTTGCTAAAAAATACTGATACCTGTTCTGATCAATTAATTTCTCTCCATACCTTAACATCTCTGACTGTAATGCATTTCCTCGATATTCAGGCAAAACAGCAACTGATTCCATATGAACCACTTTTTTTAATTTTTCATCGTCCAGACCTATATCTCTTCCGAGATTGTCTGCCTGCATATCCGGATATCTAAATAGAAAACTACCGACAATTTTGTTCCCTTTGTGACAAGCAATGACAATAAATCCCTCCTTAGCTATGTGTGCCTTTACAAATTCCAGATTGTCACAGACATACAAAGACTTATTTTCCAATCTGTTATATACCTCCTGCATAAGGCTGTATATTTCCACAGCATTGTCAATTGTTGCTACTTTTAATATTATATTATTGTGGTCAATCATGATATTTTTTGCCTTTCTCCTATTAATTCTGCATCCTTTGCGGGCCGGCAACTTGCTAAAAAAAAGCCAATATACAAACAAATCAGGTGTCAAAAAACTCCGACACCTGACAATAATTCTAAGTTTCAGAAACTCACCCCTGCCTAATCTCCTGCAATTTCTTCATATTTTCAAACATCTCCTTATTAATATAAACACCTGCCCTCACATACTCTGTCACATTGATTGCACAGTCATAATTGTTAATGATATTCTCCAACATAACAATCATACCATTCCACTCCTCATTATATCTCATTCTTAACCTCTTCCAGTCAGTATACATTACTGCTGCCGGTTTGCCGTTTTTTCCATTTACCGTAGCAATTGAAAATTTAGTATCCTTTTTCACAACCGCCCTTCCCTGGGCATCAGGTTCTTCCATATCCTCCGGCTTAATTCCTTTCATGGGAACAATAAACTTTGCTTTTGGTATTTCCATAGAGATAAAATGATAATACAATCGAAAAATCGTATTCTGTTCTTCGCTCTGCGGCTCACCAATCTGTGCCATCAGCAGCATCCACTTGACAAGCTTCGGATTCATAACAGGTATGTTCATTTCCGGCATCTTAGAAAAATCCGGCTGCGCTACCAATATGCTGTTTGAAATTGACACATTTTTGAAGACAGGTATCACCTCATCAGCGCCATTCATGTAAAATGTCTGTCCCAGGAAATTACAGATTCCCTGTTTATTCTCTCCATTTGAAATTTCACGAATTTCGATATTTTCCTGCCCCATACGTTCTCTGATGATGGCTTCATATTGCTTTGGAAACAAAACAATGCCAATCGGAGAACACATATATCCATCATCCTTCTTAACTGTTTTTGAATACATAAATGGTTCGCCCGTATTATTGCTGAATACACAACTGATAGCATCTGCCTTCTGAATTTTTTTAGCGATTACTTTTGCCGCCTTATTCATCCTGTCTTTAATCAGTCCCTCTTCATGTTCATTAGAAGGCTTCATTACATTTCTTGTGTACCATACATACAGATTCCAACACTCTGTAATTTCGGCATAGGAAAGCTTATCAAATTCTTCCTCAGTAAGCGCGAACTGCTTCTTGGCAACATAGACATCCCCCAGTGTACTGTAATATCTCCTATAAATTTCTCTGAGGGCTGTCTGTCCGGTATGCAACACTGTTCCTATTCTGACTGCATACTTACTAAGATTTTCAAGTCTCAATGCCGCAACACAGTCAGATGCTCTGTCCGCCGGTTTTTCCGGTCCCAGCTCTATTGACACAACCGTCGTTGACTGCATCTCACTTTCAATTCCAAAATTCGTCAGATAAACCGTGTCTCCCACTTTCACGGTTCCTTCCACCTTACCTACAACCACACGGTCATCTGAATCCTGAAGATTAAATATATCCTCCACTCCATAGGTAAATGCGGTCGTTCTCGTTGCTTCCCGCGCCAGCTGTTCTGCCAACGCCTGAACAGATATATCTGCTTCCTTCGTATCCTTTTTCTGTAAATTACGATTTAATAAGCTCATGTGTCTGCCTCCGATATTGTAATTCTTATCATTTAATACTTATTATTTAATTTTCTGTATTTATTTTACTTCTTCATATGCTTCCACTGCATTCCTGACACAGTCATCACACGGACATAGTACTATCCCCGTCTCGATTCCTTTTAGCTCCTTACAGACTGTTGCACCTGATTTTTTCTCAAACGCTGCATATAACTGTTTTGCTCTTGAAAGAATCGGTTTTCCTTCAAACTCCTTCATTCCAAGCACCATCTGGGCGCCAATCAGAGAACCACAGGTTGCTCCCATGCAGCCCATTCCCACTCCATAAGCGGCTCCCAACTTTTTGATGGTGTCCTCAGAAAATCCCAACTCATCTCCATACACCATGAGTACCGCTTGACAACAGTTACAGCCACTATGCTTATATTCTACTGCCTTTTCTTTTTTGTCCACCATCATTGTCCTCTCTCTTTATCTTCACTTACTGTACGACCACTTTATTCTTTCCGGTATTTTTAGCCTCATAAAGTGCATTATCCACTAGGAAGAAGCACCATAAACTCCTCCCCACCCCATCTGCCAATTACACTGTCCACCGACTCCTGTGACACAACCGTTCTCAACATCTTCGCAAGCATCTGAAGAACAATGTCTCCTTCTTTGTGACCATAGGTATCATTAATTCTTTTAAAATAATCGATGTCAAGCATGATAAGCGCTGCACCTGCCTTATTGCCCGATAATCCCTCATCCTGCTCTAACTCATACGCTTTCTCGGATATATACTTCTGAATCTCTCCTCTGTTATACAGACCTGTCAGACTATCCGTTATGGCAGCACGCTTAAGCCTCTCATTTGCCTCTTCCAGCTCTTCGGTAGCCACCTGAATAAATGTAGCCAGCCGGTTAATCATGGATACCTTTCCCGAAAACTCTTCTATATCTCTCTGAACCACCGGTAGATTGTTCTCCTCCGGAATTCCTTCTCTATGCACTCCGATAACAAGTGTGACATTGTGTTGAATCACATCATTACCATTTCTTAAAAACTCTCCCGAAGTATAAAATCCTGAGGTAGGTGCCAATGACTGAAACGGAAGAGTCTCCTTTCCCACCTCATCAGAACCCCAAAACGACCGCCTTGCCGCACAGGAAAAAACGGTTATGATTTTCGGAACAAACTCCCGAAAATCCGTTGCTCCTTCATAAACACTGTCGAGAATCGTTTCCGGATCACCATAGGCAATACGTGCTTTTACGTTTTCCTCCATATCGGCAGTCATGGTCAGCGAACCATCCTCATTGCTTGCTGTAGGTGCTCTCAGTATATTGATATCTTTATGTTCATAGAAAAACGGAAACTCCAACGTGTGTAAAAAGAAATTATCATCATTCTTAATATTCAGATACTTGTAATAGGTATCATAGGCAGGTTTTCCATCCAGCTCATAGAGAATATTCCTATCTGCCTTTGTCACATGTAGCTCTCTTCCCAAAGGCTTCCACCCTGTGATATAAGTAGTCTTCACATAATAGTCCTCGCCACCAATCAGTGCAAAAACAACTGCATGGTCCGATAAACCTCCGCTTGACGAAAATACAAATGCCTCATCTTCAATAATATCTTTCGAAAATGCTCCGCCACCAAAAATCCCTATCCCTTCCGGTAACTTACTTAAGTCCTCACAAAACTTTGTCATAGACAGGCCTCTTATTGTTGCATTCAACATGATTGCCTTAACCCATTTTCTGTCTTTCACTACTTCCAAAAAATTTGTAGTAACCTCTGTTTCACTCTCATCATTAAGCACATACTGAAACAACTCTATCTTTGTAGAAGGATATTCAAAAATTGTACAAATAATTGCTATGGGTGCACCATTGTACTCTCCCATCACAATATTTCCGTTAGTAGAACAACCCATATAGATTGCTTCGGGCATTTTCTTCTCAATCATTTGACAAATGTCCTGTATCTTTGAATGATTAAGGGTCTCCGTATAAATCTGAAAAAGAACCTTAGAAGTAATCGATGCATTACACCACTGCTTAATTTTCTTAAGGTCCTTAAGTAATTGCGCATCACTTTCGTAATTAAACTGGATTTGTTTCATACAAACCCCCCTATTCGTTAACCATCATTCGTTACTATTTACAAAATGGCTTCCACTTTGTGGAAGCCACTGTTGCCCTAATCCTAGTTCTCCTCCCAGTCATAACTGTCTGTTTCATCATCCGATTCCGGAAAATAATCATCTAAATCCAAATCGACCTCCTCTGCCTCTTCCTTGACATTGTCCGGAACACCTGACAATTTAACGCCATCATTGGCAAGCATATTCATCTCAAATACCAAAGTTTTAATATCAACCTCTGTATCATCAACTTCTCCGTTCATGGTAAAGGAAATCTTAGTCTGCACCGGCAGGAATGTATCCTTGTCATAACATATCTGACCTCTGCAATCCAGATTTAACTGTTGAAATGCTTCTTCTGCTTCCTGTAATGCATCCTCCATCTCTTCTTCATCCACATAATCTTCGCTGGTTCTGATTAACTCCATGATACTGTCATTGTTAATCTCCATGGTAATCACATAGCACTCTTTCTTATTGACTATCTTCGTCATATCTTCCAGCTTCAGAATGCTTTCTACCTTTTTCCAGTCTTCCTCTGTAATCTCATTAAATGCATCCTTACTTTCCTCTAGTATCTCCTCTAAATCATCAAACACATCTGTGATATAAGAGGCGTCCATCGAATCTGTCACCCAGTTGCCCTTCTCATCCCCTTTATTCACATTGACATATACATTCAATTCGCCATCTTCTGTTTCTCCGCAGGCATTGGCAGAATATTTTCCCGACAAAGTGGTTCCTGATGTTGTGACACTATAATCCACTGCTCCTGATAAGTCAAAAGCCGGCTCCTCCTTCACCGCTTTGCCTGTCAGCGACACGCTTCCTTTTGCGCTTAGGCTTTGACCATCAACTTTTACCGTAGCATCCGCCTCTCCCTTAATATCTAACTGTAAATCCTCAATATCACTAGTGGCATCCGCTACATTTTCAAATAGCTCTGCCAGTTCAATCTCTACCTTAGAGGTCTTCTTTGTTTCACTGCTTTTACTTCCACATCCTGCAAGAAGTGATACCGACAAAGCTGCTACTAATAGGTATGCAAATTTCTTTTTCATTTTGCATCAATCCTTTCTCGAAAATACTTATTAATTCATTTACTTTTACATAATCCTGTCAAATAAAATCAGGCTATCTTTTTTATACCCTATTTTATGGTAAGCTGTCAAGAAATATTATACGATGTCTTATATCTTAGTGTTGCTATTCAACTGATTCCCTCTAAGATGCCAAGCTATGCTTAGCAGGAATCTCCACCAAAATAAATGTCCCTTACTGACCGATTTCTTTCTGTGCCACTTCCTCTGGTGCCTGTTCATATCTGGCAAACTCATAAGAAAACAATCCACTTCCCCTTGTCATGGAATATAGTCTTGTATCATACTCATAAAGCTCCAGATAAGGGATATCTGCCAGAATCTCCTGAACTCCATCATCAACCGGATTCATTCCTAATACTCTGGCTCTGCGCTTGTTAAGGTCGCCCATAACATCTCCCGTATACTGTGCCGGCACTACCACCTTCAGCGTTGCAATCGGCTCAAGCAAGACAGGCTTTGCCTCCATAAACCCTTTCTTGAATGCCTGCTCTGTAGCCACCTTAAATGCCATCTCTGAGGAATCCACAGAATGATAGCTTCCATCATAGAGAACTACTTTGACACCCGTTACCGGATATTTTGCCAGAGGACCGCACTTCACGGATTCAGCAATACCTTTTTCCACCGCTGGAAAATAATTCTTCGGCACAGTACCTCCTACCACGGTCTGTTCAAAAATATATGGTGTATCCACATCACCCGACGGCTCTAATGTCAGCTTTACATGACCATACTGTCCGTGACCTCCGGACTGCTTCTTGTACTTATATTCTGTGTCAACCTTCTTTCTGATAGTCTCCTTGAAGGCAATTCTTGGCGGCATCAGTTCAATTTCCACTTTATATTTTTCCTGAAGAATGCTTTGTACTACCTCCAAGTGCTGGCCGCTGATACCGTAGAGAAGTGTCTGACCATTCTCACTGTCATTGACATGGCGAAGTGTCAGGTCTTCCATTAACAGCTTGGCAAGCGCCTGGGATATCTTATCTTCATCCCCCTTCTTCTTTGCCTGATAGCGTCTGTATACATATGGTTTGGAAATAGCTGCGCGAATATAGGTAACCGGATTCTTTCTGGTGGACAGTGAATCGGTTGTCAGACTGGAAGAAAGTTTCGCCAATGCACCGATATCTCCGGCATGAAGCTCCTTTACCTCCTCCACTTTGTTTCCGCAGATTACGTATATCTTACCCAATTTTTCGTCCGTATCCCTATGGTAATTGTATAAAATATCCTCCGGTTTCAACACACCGGAATTTACCTTGATGAGCGAATACTTTCCAATATACGGGTCTGCGATTGTCTTAAAGATATAGGCTGATTTCGGCTTCGCAAAATGATAGTCCGCCTCAAACACTTCATTACTTACTGTATTAATTCCTGCACATTTACACCTGTCAGGACCCGGAAAATACTTTACGATATCTGCCATCAGCGTATACATTCCTCTTGCCTGTGTATTCGCTCCCATCAGAACCGGAACAACCGAACCATCAAAGACACCTACCCGCAAAGCCTGTCGAATCTCATCTTCCGAAAATTCGTCTCCGTTAAAGAAGCGCTCCATAAATTCCTCACTGGTCTCCGCGATTGCCTCCAACAGTGCCTCTCTGCAGATGGCAAGATTATTCTGTGAATAATCCGGAACATCAAACTTATCTACCGAACCTTTATCATTCCAGCGCTTTGCCTTCTGCTGAATGACATTGACATACCCTACAAACTGCTCATTTTCACGAATCGGCAAATGAAATGGCGCAATTCTCTTTCCATACATATCCTGCAGATTCTGAACCACTTCCCGAAAGCTTGCTTTATCATCATCCATATCCGTCACAAAAATCATTCTCGGAAGATTTCTCTTCTCACAAAATTCCCACGCACGCTTTGTTCCCACTTCGATTCCTGCTTTTCCGGAAATGACGATAACCGCCGCATCTGCTACAGATACAGCCTCCTCTGTCTCTCCTACAAAGTCAAAGGAGCCCGGCGTATCTAAGAGATTAATCTTATATTCTCCCCATGGAATCGGAATCACGGAAGTCTTCATCGAAATTTTCATCTTGATTTCTTCCTTGTCGCAATCACTCAGAGTGTTACCGCTATCTACAGTTCCCATGCGCTTTGTCAATCCCGCCAGATATGCCATCGCCTCTGCTAATGAAGTCTTGCCGGCACCTCCATGTCCCAAGAGGACAACATTACGGATTTTATCCGTGGTAAATACATTCATACAGCTACCTCCTCATGTAATATTTCATTGTAATTTTAATACCTTCGTCAGAACCATTTACTAACTATCATTATATCGTATTTTATATGCGCTTACAATGTTTTTTTACCGTTCAATTTTGTTTCATCAATCAATTGCCGGAGCTGTGTCCAATGTATCTTATTCATCTATCTGCACATTCCTATCCTTTATAAGCCGGCAGCTCAGTCTGTAGGACAAGTAATATAGAAGCAGTGACACAATCAACATAACCGACTCCACAACGGTAAGTGCTAACAGATGTCGATTGCACCATTGATGTATCTTTTCAATATGAATATTCTTTAAGACAGAAAGATTGCCAAAGAAAATATATCCTATAACACCGAAACAAAGACATAACAAAAGAGATGTTTTAATGACGGAACCCCTCTTAGAACCCAGAATCAGAAAGAAAGGCAATTCTATCGCCATTAAAACCAGTAAAAGACCAAAGCATCCTACTAACATTCCCCCTAATTTCTTCACAAAATCTGCCGACGAATCATTACCTGCATTACAAAGATAAATAAAAAGCCATATATAGGATACTAATAAAAATATATAATCCAGCACCGCCAAAAATACATATTTTGATGCAATATATATATTTCTGCCAAATGGCAGTGCAGAAATAAACTTTGCCGCCTTCCCCCTTTCATCCATTTTGATAACATTTATCATGCCATTAGGAATAAACGAAAATAGGGAAAAAATCAGCAAAATCAATGCATACTCTAAAAAAACATCATACGCTGCTCCATAGGTGCTCATAAAACTTACTTTATCTCCCTCAAAGATAGTTTCCGTCATATCTGTTCCCGGGAAAATCAGTCTTATGGCAAGGAACAAAACTGTGGCACATAAATAAATCAATGCTATTTTCTTTCCCTTTATCGCAACAAAATCCTTATACAAAAGTCCTGCCATCAGATGGTACCTCCTTTCCGTTCTGTCACAAACACACTCAGGATATAAGACAAAATAAGACACAAAAGACTTATCACAAATATAGTAACCGACATATGTTGAATTTTTTCGGCAGTCTGAAAAAAAATCAGTAAAATATCTCCATTTAAAAACAACATTTTATAAAACGTCTTATATTTTATCAGTATTCCCGTGAGTACCATAATGATAACCGGAAGTGTTCCCACAAGCCCTGTTTTTTCACCGCCTATGATATAAGCAAGAACGATTAAAATGGACAGATAGATGAGAATCACTCCTGTAAAACAGATAAGATATCTCATATACTCATCAAAATTGATAATTGTGGTGAGTAATGACAGCACCAGTGAGAGAATCAGTGAGATACAAAGACCTGTCAATGTAAAACTAATTCCGGATATATATCTTGCTGCAACCCGTTTTCTCACGGAAATAGGAAATGCCGACATAAGTTTTTCAAAGGACGCATTGTAATCATCCAAAAAAATCTCTGTTACATTTCCTGTAAAAGCAATCGGTATAAAAAGACAAAACAACATCACCAATTTTGTCAATCCGATAGTTATTTTCTCACTCACAGCGTTTTCATCTGTCTGTATTTTTTCAAGAAATCTGCCAACATTTCCAAATTTTACACTTAAAACAAACATAATCGAAATGACAAATACAGAGACGACAACAAAGATAAAAAATCTCATCTGTTTCCGAAGGGAGAACATGTCTTTTATCATTAATCCTTTCATCATAACCTCCCATTTTTCTTTACATAATAAATCATAATGTCTTCAAGAGAAGGTGCTTCCACCAGCAAATCAGGACATTTTTTGTGAATTTTGCTTCTGTCTGTTACCAATACCTCCGCACCAAAAGAAGAAATCTCACGATAGACAATATACTCCGAATCTATCGTTTTGACTTCATCCTTCTTACACTTCACAATCCCATGACTTTGAAGAATTTCATCCTTATATCCTGACAACAGGATTTTTCCGCCGTTAATAAAAACAACCATATCTGCAATTTTCTCCAAATCAGAGGTGATATGCGAAGACAACAAAATGGTGTGGTCTTCTTCAACCACATACTCCCTGAAAATCTGCAGCATCTCACTTCGCACTATCGGATCTAGTCCCGATGTCGGCTCATCCATGATGAGAAGATTTGCGTGATGTGAAAGTGCCGTGGCAATCTGAAGCTTCATTCGCATACCTCTGGAAAAGGAACCACATTTCTTTTTAATTGGCAGTGAGAACCTTTTCATATAGTCGAAAAACAATTCTTCATCCCAATCTCTGTAAATATTTTTCATAATAATATTGATGTCTTTGCCGGTAAGAAAATCGTGAAATCCCATCTCATCAAACACAACACCGATATCCTGCTTTAAAATTTCACTTTTTCCATCAATACTTTCACCAAACAGAAAGACTTCCCCTTCATCTCTTTTAATGGAATCCAACATAATCTGTATCGTAGTCGTCTTTCCTGCTCCGTTTTGTCCGATAAAGCCACAGACACATCCCTGTGGTACAGAAAAGCTTACCTTATCAAGTCTGAAATCCCCATAATCTTTTACAATACCCTTTAACTCAATGACGTTCTTCTCTTCGTCCATTTCATCATTTCCTCCATATTCTGCTAAATATTCAATTATCTTATAGCGTTGCGTGTATTTTATATATCTGATTTATCCTCATAAAGAACCTGCAGCATTTCTGACAGCTCTCCATATGATATTTTTCCCAGAATTGCATTATCAACGGCATTTTCAAGCAATTCCTGCACAGCAAAACGCATATTCTCCTTCATAAGTTCTTCATTTATATTCTTTACAAAAGTTCCCTTTCCGATAACACTTTCGATATAACCGTCTCTCTCCAAATCGCCATAGGCTCGCTTTGTAGTGATGACGCTCATCTTAAGTTCCTTAGCCAGTACCCTTATAGATGGAAGTACATCTCCCGGGCTAAGCTCTCCTGTCATAATCTGACTTTTTATCTGCTCCTCAATCTGCTCATAAAGTGGAACCCCTGAGCTATTACTGATAATGATATCCATGTCTTTTTCCTTTACATAAGATGCAATGTTAAAATGTTTATAGTGTATATAATCATTATATACTCTTGTATGAATGTATGTCAATATTTTTTTTCATAAGACCTCTTTTAACTACATCAGGCACCAAATGACAGATATTATCCTCTCGTATCTTTGTTTGAACAACCCTTTGACATAAAAAGTTCCGCAAA
>CACXFV010000033.1 GCA_902767015.1 uncultured Lachnospiraceae bacterium
CACCATCACCATGACCATGATCACCACCATCACCATCATCATGCAGATGATGTATTTACAAGTTGGGGCGCAGAGACACCTAGAAAATACACGGAAGAGGAAGTAAAGACCATACTTGAAAAGCTTTCCGATACAGAAGAATTTGGTGTGATTCTCAGGGCAAAGGGAATGCTTCCGGATGTCAATGGGGAGTGGCTCTATTTTGATCTTGTTCCGGGCGAATACGAGATTAGAAAAGGAGCACCGGATTATACAGGTCGTATCTGTGTGATTGGAACCAAGCCGGATGAGAATAAGTTAAAAGAGTTATTCTATTTAGCATAATCATTAGCAGCAGATATTGTGTGATGTGTTTTGCAAAGGCAATAGATGAAATTGCCGCGATATGAAAGGTATGAGATTATATGAGCAATGAGAGAGAAGTGCCGGTTTATCTTTTTACCGGAATACTTGAAAGCGGAAAGACAAGCTTTATCAGAGATACCTTGAACGACAGAGGTTTTCACAGAGGTGAGAAGACATTGATTATCCTCTGTGAGGAGGGCATCGAGGAATTTGATGAGGCAGAATTAGTAAAGAAAAATATATACTTTGAACATATTGAGGAAAAAGAACAGCTTAATAGAGAGTTTATGGCGAAATGTGAAGATTTTCATAGACCGGAGAGAGTCATGATTGAATACAACGGTATGTGGAAGGTGGATATCGTTGCAGAAAATGTGCTGCCGGCGGAATGGGTTTTAGCCCAGGTCATTTCCTTTGTGGATGCAACTACCTTTAATATGTATTGGAATAATATGCGTTCCATTCTCATGGAACAACTGTCGCTGTCAGATATGGTAATACTCAACAGATGTACAGACCAGACCAGGAGAAGCGAATTTAGAAGATGTGTGAAATTATTTAACAAGAAAGCACAGATTGGTTATGAGGCGGCAGAGGGATACGAGGATGCCTTAAAGGAAGAGGAGCTTCCTTATGACATCAATGCCGACATTATTGAGATAGAGGATGATGATTATGGAATATGGTATATGGATGCCATGGATAATCCTAAAAAATATGATGGTAAAGTGGTGAAATTCAATGCCATGGTCTATAATCCCCCTAAGTATCCGTCAAATTGTTTTGTTCCCGGCAGATTTGCCATGACATGCTGTGCGGATGATATTTCCTTTATGGGAATGCTTTGTAAATGCGTCAAAGGAAAAGAAGTGCATTACGCCGATAAAGAATGGGTTAACGTAACGGCAAAAATAAAAAGAGAATTTCTGCGGGAATATAAGGGTAAGGGCCCCGTATTATATCTTGTCGATGTAGAAAAAACACAGAAACCGGAGGATGAACTTGTGTACTTTTAAGTAACAGTTCAGTCATAAGCCATATACAAAAAGAGTGTGCTGTACAATATGTAGCACACTCTTTTTATCAGAAATAAGTGTTCATTGTTTGTGCCGCCTGCGGGGTATGTTTGGAAAACTAGCGATATGAATCGGAATAAAGCTGAACAGTAATAAAGAATCGTCCTTTTTTGGTAGCCCTGATGTCATCCGTCAATATAAACTTTCCAAATCCCCGTACGGTAATGGTGTCTTCGGGTTTGACATGATAGCTGTTGTTTTCTGTAAGCCTGCCATTGATAAATACCTTTTTTTCACGGAGTGTAGTCTGTGCCTGACTTCTTGACAGCTTACAGATTTCTCCGACGATAGCGTCAAGTCGCAGAGAGGCCACATTAAATTCACGGCGGACAATAGTAATATAGGATTGGTCAGGAATCTCCTCCGAAAGGGAACATTTTACTGTGGTATGTTTCACACGGTCAAGATTCTGTATAATAAAATCTGAAATGGTGTGAATGCAGAATACAAAAGCCTCATTATCCCTGACAATAATGTCACCCAGCATTTCACGTTTTATCCCAAGATTAATCATAGCACCAAGGAAATCACGGTGGGTAAGGGCATCAGAGAACTTCTTGAGAGAAGGAGTAACATGAAGACAGTCGATAGGGTAGGGCATCTCAGAAGTGCCAAACCGTACCACCTGTCTGTCACAAAAATCGGCACCACCATATAAATGATACACAGCAAAGGATAAATCCTTCGCTGTCTCATAAAAAGTATTCAATTCTAAAAGACCAAGAAAATTGGTAAAGGTACAGATATTTCTGGAATAGGCTTTATCAGCCAGCTCCTTGAAACGTCGTTTTAATTGCTCATCTGTATAATTCATATTGCTGTAACAGGTATCACACGGATTATCGATACTTGTCAAATACCTCCTCAATCATATCCACTAGTTTTATTCTGTCAGGTGGCTTTAATATATATCCGTCCGGTTTGTTGCGGAGCACATCAAAAATCTTCTGTTTTTCGTCTACACTGGTAAGAAAAATTACAGGAATATCCTGACCGTTTTCTGATTTGCGTAAATTTTCAAATGTCTCTTTGCCGTTCATCTCCGGCATCATATAGTCTAAAAGAATCATATCAGGAGGCTCCTTTTCGACCACATTTAACGCCATCTTTCCGGAATTGGCTAACACGACTTCATAGCGCTGCTCCAAAATACTTTTAATATTGCGAAGAAGAATAGCACTGTCATCAACCACCAGAATAGTCATCCTTCTTCTTCTCTTGTTGATCTTAGGAAACTTAGTCGAGAGGGGATTTATTTTCAGCATGCTGCAGCATTTATCCATAATCTGCTGGCTATTGACAGGTCTTAGTAACTGTTCGTAGCGCTTATCCTGACAAAATGGGCTGACATTATTCCATTCCTCCTGTGTCGCCACTACTAAAACAGGAGTGGCGGGACAATTTTCGTCAAGGCATTGGAACAGTTCGCTGTCTATATTATCCTCCCCTACATGGCAGACAATAATCAGATTAGGGCGAAAAATACTGACAACACCTTTTACGTTATCTATATTAACAGTCGAGAGCTGTACCTGAAATTCCTTAATCAGGCAATCGTTAATGCTCCGTATCACATCTGTAAATTTTCCGATTAAAAGTATCTTTTTCATATGAGTTCTCCTTTTTAGGTTATATCTTATTATTCAACAACATTTGTTATTTGTCAATAATATCATGTAATTTTTGGATAACGCCGGCTACCCGTTCGATGTCTAAATCATTCACATAGCCTGAGAGCTTGTCTAACATTTCGGCAACCGTATTCTCATAGCGGTATTTGTTCAACTCTTCAATGATAGCATCTGCAGTATCGACATCAAGGGTAGACATGGCGTTATTTAACATATCAAGATACTGTAAAAACATGGTGTTATCAAGGGATTCTCTATTGTCATTACCTGTCTTGCGATTGTCATCGCCGGAAGCGCTGTCCTTTGTCAGTGCTTCTGCCAGACTGTCAGTAAGTGTGTTCCATTCCTGCTCAAAGACCGGCATAAGTCCGTCGATTCGTTCCTGCAAAAAATCTCTCGCTGCATATTCCAGAATCCTGGCAAGAGCGGCAACACCGGTAGCACCGATCATAGACGCAGAAGATTTCATGGAATGCACCTTTATTCTGTATTGCAGAAAAGCATCGTTCTTCTCAGTGGTATTTTTGGCATCTGAAATATCCTTCCACATCCGGTTCAGCGCTTTCATTTCCCGTGCAGCAGCAGCTTCAAAATTCTCTGCCATACTGAGTGCCAATTCTTTGTCTGCCAATTTCATAAGGGCATATTCCCAATCAATTCCTTCCACGTAAGGAAGCTCTTTTTCGGCTTCGGTATCATGATTAGTGACAGAATAGCTGGTTTCCGGCAGATAGTGCATAATCATTTTTTCAAGTTTTTCAGGATTGACAGGCTTACAGAGATAATCATCAAAACCTGCTTCCAGATACATCTCTCTGGAGCCGGTGATAGCATTTGCCGTCAGCGCAATAACAGGGGTATGACTGTTCGGGTGTTCTTTTGCCTCCTTCATTTGCTTTAACACTTCAATACCATTCATATCCGGCATCATATGGTCTAAGAAAATGATATCATAAGGAGTATTAAAAATCAGTTCCAGTGCTTTTATACCACCGTCTGCTTCGTCTATATTAATCATGGTGTTTTTCAAAAGATGCATAAATACTTTTATGTTCATGGCATTATCATCCACCACCAGTACATGCGCATTAGGTGCGACAAGCTTTGTGTCGGTGGCATAATGTGGTTCTCTGTTGGCAATACGTTGCTGCAGGTCGCCGATAGGTTCCACGTCAGTAACTTTTTGCAGCAGCTCGAAATGAAACTCACTGCCACTGCCATAGACACTCTCAACGAAAAGTTTACTTCCCATCAGGTCTAGCAGCTTCACGGTAATACTCATTCCAAGTCCTGTTCCCTCTATATTGCGGTTTCTCTCTTCTTCAATCCGTTCAAAAGCTGAGAATAATTTATCCATATCACTTTCTTTAATACCGATTCCGGTATCTTTGACAGAAAAATGAAGCAGTTCATATTTGTCAGAAGTAGTGGCAGTAGGAGGGAGCCCTTGTCCGCTGTCATCAGGATGACCACTGATCTCAAGAGTGATTTCACCTTTTTCTGTATATTTCACAGCATTATTCAGAAGATTCAAAAGAATCTGTCTAAGTCTCACGTCATCGCCGTATAACCGTGAAGGAAGGGACTGTTCAATATTGATCTGCAGCTTGAGATTTTTTGCCTGCGCCTTGACAGATATCATGTTAACAACATCATGAATGAGGCTGGACAACTCATATTCCACAGGAACAATCTCCATTTTTCCCTGTTCGATTTTGGACAGATCAAGAATATCATTGATGAGGGAGAGAAGTGTCTGTCCTGCATATTCAATATCTAACGCATATTCTCTTATCTTAGGCTCACCACTTTCACGGAGAATCATTGTATCAAGACCAAGAATGGCATTGATGGGAGTTCTGATTTCGTGGGACATATTGGCAAGAAATTCACCTTTTGATTTACTGGCTAAAAGAGCCTGATTTTTTTCACTTTCGATATTGATAAAATCAATGATGGCATTGAATATGGCAAATATCATCAGAATAATCAGACCAATGGCGAGTACAATACCGCTAAAAAGCTTTGTTTTTTGAAAATAAGTGATAATCTGTATAATGGCACACAGGAAAGCACAAAACATTCCGATGGCGACATAGCGGTATTGCATCAGATACCCTTTGAAATAATCCCGTATAATGGTAGTGAAGATAAATAATATCGTTGCAATACAGATAACGGCCATGATGATAATGGTATCAGCAAAATCAGCAATGTCGGTTATGTGGAGAGCACTACAGACGGTAAAATTGATGACTACGATTGTCTCAATAACACGAAAGGCAAGAGAATATCTGCTCTTTTGAATCCCGTCTACATATAGCAGGTACGGCAGGGGAAGCAGCATAATCATGTAAAATGCCAAATCATTGATGACAGACATATTAGGAAAAATCAATTGTCTGAAAACAGAGTTGGTAATTTCCCAGACACCGGCAAACAGACCGCCCCACGCCAAAAATTCAAGATCAATTCTTCTGTGGTAGTAATGTCTGAAGGCAATGCTTGTGGTGATGGCAATAGCGCCGAGAGCAATGATTAAAAGAGCGACAATTAATTCCCCGCCATAGAATTTAAAATAATATTTCCACATGGCAAACTGGCTTCCCTGGTATACGGTATAAAAAATTCCTGTATAGGAGGAGCCTGTTTGTGAGGTGAATGTCAGTGTTTTTCCGGCATCATCAGGAGATAATCTGACAAAGATATAGGCCACAGCGCTGAATTGTCCGATTTTTCTTGTGGTGTTAGTCTCATAACGCTGCCGAAGCTCTCCGTCAACATAGAAGTTCATGTCCTGCTTTCCGCTTCGGAAGCACAGGTAGGTGGTATGGGGAATATGTGCCGGCAACGTTGTCTCAAGGGTAATCAGTTCATTGCGTTTGGCATCGCAGGAGCCGGGAACTTTTTGAGAGACTTTTGTGCCGTCCTCGAGAACTCTGAACCAGTTGCTGTTAAATTCGGATAAATCTTTATCATCAGCGCCCAGATTATCTTTTGGCAACAGTAATTCTCCTATAATCAGGTAACCGAATACAAAAATGACAAAAATGATTAATAAATTCTGAACCCATTTTGTTTTCATAATAATCTCCATTCTGTTTCTTCAATGTGCTTTAACTGAAAAAGGCACCAATTAGGGTGTCTTTTTAATCAGTCGGGGATTGGTTAAGGATGTAATTTTTTGCTACTAATACTATAACTACTTTAGAGGAAAATGTCAATAAAAGTGGTTATGATTTTCATAAGTCCCGATTTGAGTGCTTGATGTTCTATACAATCCTCTTGCCTCTCCATCCTCCGCGGCACCACCTCACAAACACTACAACCCCTCTTAACAGCTCATCCATTGCCATGGCAATCCATATGCCTGTGAGCCCGTATCCCATGACAATGCCGAGAATATATCCCAGCAGCACAGACACGCCCCACATAGATGCCATTCCAAGGAAAGTCGGAAACCTGACATCTCCGGCAGCGCGCATACTGTTGATAATCACCAGATTGGCAGTGCGGCCGATTTCAAGAAAAATACATATCAGCATTATTTTGTGACCAAGAGTGATGATATCTTTGTTATCTGTAAAAATGCCAAAGGTAATCGGGCTGATATAATAGCCAGCCAGTGCAATTGACACAGAAACCACCATAGATTTTTTCAGGGTGGACAGTACCTTGTGATAGGCATAATCATAGTCAGATGCGCCGACAGAATGTCCCACCACGATAGAGGCAGCCATCGCAGCAGAGATAGAGAATAAATAGGCAAAATTACTGAGAATCCCTGCATATATTTTTGTATTGACAGCCACCGCTGACAGAGAGTTCACAAACATCATAATCATTAATTGGGCAATATTATAAGAAATATTTTCACCGGCGGTGGGAATGCCGATTTTCAATAATTTACCCAAAATATCAAAGTGAAATGGTATCAGATAGCTTATAGAAATTTTTCCGTCAATCTTTTTGTTAAAATAGAGTATGGCAATGATGACAGCAATGACACGGCTTACCGTGGTAGAGATGGCAACACCCGCAACTCCCATTTCTAAAAATTTCAGAGGACCATACAGAAACATATAGTTTCCGGCAATATTCACCAGATTCATGATAATAGAGGTAATCATGCCGATTTTTGTTCTTCCGTTGCTTCTGAAAATCTGTGAAAAAGTGTCAAATACAGCCTCCAGAAAAATAAAGCCACCCACGATTCTCATATAAGTACCGGCATCAGAAAACATTGATGGCTGAACCTTTAACAGTTTTAACAGAGGTCTGTTCAATAAAAGAATAATGGCACTTATGATCACACTGATGACAAGGTTAAAGGCAATGGATACGCTATAGATTTCATTGATTTTGTCACTGATTTTTGCACCGAGATACTGAGCCACCACCACCCCTGTTGCACTGGAGATAATGGAAAAAGCCAGTGTGAGAAAGCCGGTAATCTGACTGGCATTGCCGATACCGCCTACCGCAGTGTCAGAGTAATGACTGATCATCAGAGTATCAATATAGCCAAGGCACATCGACAAAAGTGCCTGAATAAAAATAGGCCATCCAAGCTTAAAAAGAGAGGTATGTATGACATCACTATCAGTCCTGTTTTGGTTAACCGCTCCGGTATCAGAGTGGTTAATAGCCATAGGACTGTCTGTAGGTGTTTTTGATTTTATTTTGAACGTACGCATTATTACCCCTTTCTGCACTGCTTTAGTACATATCAAATTGTTACAATTGAATTATAGCCTGAAGAAAAAAGACAATCTACTTTTATCATGCTGAAAGATAACACAATCTTGCTTAAAATGAGTTCACTAATGGTTGATAAAAAAGGCAACTAGTGATATACTTAATGGTAGCGAATCAACATATAGAGTATCAACAGATAAAGAATTATCTCAGCAAAACCGTTGCATATACTTGCATTGACGGTAGACAGGAGGCATCCATATGCAGGAAAGTTGCCTGAAGATATCACACTACATTAAAAACACCAAGGTATTAGGACCTTACAATAGGGCTGCTTTGTGGGTACAGGGCTGTCTGCGTCACTGTGAAGGATGTCTTGCACGACAGATGAATGAGGAACAGCCGGAGATACGTCCTGTTTCAGAGCTGGCAGATATTTTCGCAGCCGCAGGTGATACAGAGGGCATTACCATAAGTGGTGGGGAACCCTTCTTGCAGGCAGGTGGTCTGGCAGAGATGGTGGAGAAAATAAAAAGACAGCGTGATTATGGCGTGATTGTATACACCGGATATGATTATGAACAGCTCATGCAGGAGAATAATGAAGATATACACAGATTTCTTAAGCAGATAGATATATTGATAGATGGAAAGTATATCAGGGAATTGGATGACGGTCTTCCCTACAGAGGTTCTAAAAACCAGAGAATCCTTAATCTCTCCCCGAGGTATACGCAGATAATGGAAGCCTATTATTATGGAACAGACAAGAGAAATATTGAGATTAATGTCACGGAAAACAGAGCATATCTGGTAGGTGTTCCATCGAAACAGGGATTTGAAGTGTGGGAAGAATTTAGAAAAAAGGCAGGTGGCAAGGGTGCAGTTTGAGTTAATGGCGAAGGATTATATCAGGTTATACTTTTTGAATGAGGTATTACATACAAAAACAACGGAGTTTTACCTCTATATCGAGATAGAAGACAGTGAGACAAATTTTTTGGACATCAAGTCCGGCATCGGTGTTTACAGATTTAATAATTTTAACATAGCAGAGGATATCACCAGTAATTGTATCACTTTCCGGCCGATTATCGTAGGCTGTTATACGTATTTCAGGATTGACGGGAATACCCCCACCATCGTAGAAATTGTCAGAAATGGTTCGGGTAATGTGTCAGAGACTTTTACGCTTTCGGAGGGGGAGAGCAAGCTTGTGCTTGTCCCACAGGGAAGTAAAAAATATATTGTAACGGTCAGTGATGAGAACATAAAGGCAGAGAAAAAGATGCGGCCGACCCTAAAGGCAGAGAAAGAGATACGACCGGCGCCAAAGGCAGAAGGGTGGGATTCATTTAGCGGTAGACACAAGGTTCAGGAGGATACAGAAGAGAAGGTTACCTCTGACAGCGGGCAATGCCACACAGATCAGTTACACAAAGAACAGTTATACAAAGAACAGTTACACACAGAAATCAATAGCAGGCACCGGGCGGAAATCGATAATGCCTCACTAAATAAAGATATCGAAGAATTGAAGGAGCAGATAGAAGCATTAGAACAGTCAAACCGCCTGCTCGAGGAAAAAAGGCAAAATTTGAAGGACACACTTGTCAAAATGAAAGATGAGTATGACAAGAATTATGCCGGATATGAGAGTGAATTAAAGGAGCTTCAGTCAAGGTATGCGGTGGATAAAGAAATTTTACTGATGTATTCAGACAGCAAAGTCATGCCGATAGAAGAACTGCTTGCAAGAGCGGAGACAGCAGTGACCCGGGTAGAGGAGCAGGTAAGATTACTAATCGCAGCAAAGCAGAAAAAGACTGCGCAGATTGAAGATGAGTTACAGATAGGCAGAAAAGAGTAGCCGGTGGTGAGAGAATGGATGAGGTATGGCAATTAGAGCGTCAGATAGACAGTCTTCAAAGTGAGATACAGTTTCAAAATGAGCAGGCATATAGAATGCGAAATCAGCTTGCACAGGATAGTTTAAAAAAGCTTCAGGAATATCAGGCGCAGATGGAGTCAGCGTTAGACAGGCATGATAAAATGGTGCGCAAGGAATACGAAAAACGCCTGAAGGAGTACCAAAACAGTGTTAATGATGAATTAGAGCATAAGCAGCTTAAGATGGATATTGAATATCAGCAATTATTGATTAGCACAAAGGAGAAGGAAGAAGAGTGGAAAAGTAAGACCAAAAAGCTGCAGACCCTCATTGATGAACTCAGGCAGAATGAGAATCACAAAGAAACTGTATCGGTCAATGACGCCAAAAAATATATGACACAGGCAGTAATCGCCTATAAGAAAGTAGAAAAAAAGCCACATGAAAAGTTTTTTCCTAAAAGAATCACGGTATATTATAACGCGATAAGAGAAGCGAGAACCTTATTTGACAGAGGACTTTATGAGGCGGCCATTGCCATTTCCATTTCGGCAAAATCCGGTGTGAGCAGACTTGTCTTTGATATTGATGATGCATTGGAAGAGTGGCAGAGACAATTTGCCATATTAAAGACGAAGGCAGAGGCATTATCCTTTAAGCTTGCGGAGGAAATTGATACATGGTGTGTTCATTCCGGCAGTATATCAGATAGTGATGGGGCAAAAAAGACCATGAATTTCTGGTCAAAAGGGGCATACGGAAACATATACCGCTATGTGAAGCAATTGGAAACGGAGTTAACACAGGCGCAAAAGTCAGGATTAGAGAGCTATCTCAAAGAAGAAAAAAGTATGTCCTCAGAGGAGATTAAGAAGCATATTCGTCAGCTCGACGACTTTGACAGTGACTTTGACAATATCTGTCATCTGTGTAAAAGCAGATATGAAGCGGCCTGTGAGAGGCAGGATTTTGGTGAAAAGATTATTGATTATCTGATTGATGAGATTAATTTAAGCTTCGTGGAGGCAGAGAGTCATTTCAAGGCAGCGGCGTCTGGGGTTTTGGAAAGTGATGATTACAGACAATACATGGAGTATTTCTTTGGAGCAGGTTATGAGACATCAGATATGAGGGAATGGCTTGAACTCGTGTTTGAAAATTCTTCCGGTACCAGAATCTTTATTTATATTGTTCCGGATGAGCAAAAGGAAGAAGTTGCCAACAGAATTGTTTTATATATTGACTGCGGGACATCTGAACATGCAGAATATGCCCGACAGATTTACAGGCACATCTGTGAGAGTATAGGGGTGGAGGAGGAATCTGATATCATTACTTTTGCACAGAATATAGAGCAATTGACAATGAATTATGATAAAGTACTTGGTGCTGCAGGAGAATCCATAGAGAAAAAAATAAGAAAGTAAATGCAGGAGGTGCAGGATGAGTGGTGTAGCAGGTGGAATTATTTTATTACCATATGTATTTTCAATAATTGCGGCAAAGATGACGGTTGCGGCAACGGATGCAGCGTTAAAGCGGGTGACAGATGAGACAGGAATGTATTATCAATATTCTAAAATCAGAGAGGAGGCACAGTTAAGACAGAGTGGTGCAGAAAGGCAGCTAATCGATGCCAGAAGCATGGTACAGGCTGACCTGCAGTCACAGGCGAGGCTTCAAAAGGAAGTATCAGATAACGTGTTGCAGCAGATTGAATTACAGCGCAGGGAAATAGCAGGAAGGCTTGAGAAGGCTGATGAGGAGGAATACAAAGAATATCTTAATCAGTTAAGTGATGCGGGGATGGAGCTTACGAACCGCATTGAGACAATGCAGGCAGAGTTTGTGAATCATTATCACGCGAAGATTCAGGAGAGTATGGGAACGGTTACCAATGCCATTAATATTCAGTACGGCACATATCTGGAGGAGCTTTCACAGTACAAAGATAATCTCAATGCCAAAAAAGAGCTTGCTGCAGGAATGGCAGGTGATTACATCAAAGAAGCAGAAGCACTTTTGCTATCTCTGGTGGAAGACTATGAGGGAGAGCGTTATGCAGGCTTTGCACTTAAGGAATTAAGGGAGGCACTTGACGCAGCAAGAGAGCAGTATCAGTCAGGCAATTATGAGGCAGCCCTTGCGACGGCGAAGGATGTGTCTGTGAATGTCATTGAAGAGATTTATAAGGCAGATTGTAAGGGGAGAGAATGGGGAAGCTATTATCAATATGCCTGCCTACTGGCAGATGAGCTTGAGGTCTATATCATTTCCCAGGATACCATCACGCAGGAGATAAAGGAAGAAGCAGAAAAGGCGGCAGGAAGAAGCTTTGAAGATGAGATTGTAGGGATTCGCATCAGTGAATATACAGAGCTTATGAAGTCTGGAAATGGGATGCACAGATATGATTATCTGTTGGAAAAGACGAGAGAGTTAAAGAGGCTTCTGCAATCAGAGGATATTAAATCAGCCGATACAGACCAGTTGAAGGAATATATCCATTTATTAAATGATGAATTGTATCCGGCTGTCACAAAAACAATTTACAAGGGAATCCTCAATATGAATAATGCCTTTTCAAGACAGAATATCAGTGAGGAAATCATTGATTTTTTTGAAGAACATAATTTTAATTTTGACGGCTATTCTTATGATGAAGACAGACATGACGGGGCATTGCATATCGGACTGTCAAATGATACAACCGGAGAAGAAATTGTGGTGACACTGGCGCCAGAGTTGGTGGGAGGCGGAGATATTCGGACGAAGGTGGAGATTCACCAGCTAAAAGGGGACGAAACCAATGAGGAGAGAAAAGAATATTACAGAACCGGTGTACAACAGGTAGTGTTTGAAAATACGCCGGGGGCACAGATACATTTAGAATGTGATAAATCCACGAAAAACCGATTGTCTGAAAAGACAGAGCTGCGGGATAAAATCAAGGGATAGTGTTATAGGAGATTGCGATGAGTTCTATTCTTGAGAGAACAGATTTGAACAGAATATATCTGATATATGGACATCTGGATGATATGTTTATATCGGGCAATTTGCAGGTGAATAATTTCAGACCGTTTTTGAACGGATATTTAAAAAGCCTTGGCTATGAGCAGATTGTCTTTTATTCCGGTGCCAAAAATGTCGGAAAATTTGTCATGGATGATGAGAGTGCGATGCTTGCCATTAACAAAAATAAGAGAATTATGTCAGAGAATCAGCAGGTGTACCGGGATGATGCCCGTGATACTTACACAGCCCTCAGGCAGGCGGATACTATGGTGAGTGTACCAAAAAGAAAGCGGAGGATTTTAAATCCAAGAGTGCGCGGCACGGCAAATGCCGGTGTAGAAGCACAAAAGGAGCAAATTACCTATTCTTCTGCAGAAGTACAGACGGAAGTCTATCCTTCCGGCAGGGAAAATAGCAGCAGGGAAAATACCGCTGAAAGTGTTAGTACAGACAAGAGAAGAAAGCTTATCTATAAGCAGCCGAAGATTACACCCATAGAATTTCTTGAGGATGCAAAAAAAATCATGGCGGATACAACACACAAGTCGGCAATTGTCTTTACTTTCTTTCAAGACTTTGTCACAGACAGAACCGCACCATTGCAACCGTATTTAGAGCTTGTATCCCATTTGTGGGATGAGTACAGCAGTAACAGTAATGAGAATATCTGTATCTTTCTGGCACCCCAGATGTCCACAAAGGATTTGAGCGATATGTTCGACAATATGGAGAACGGATATGTGCTCAAGAACCGTTTCTTTAACGCTGACGGAACTGCCAACAGAGGAACGACAATCGAGGTGGGGCTTCCCAATGATGATGAGGTAGGCTATCTGTTAGAATACTTAAGAATCGTGGGGGATAAAGGTAAACGCATCACGTTCCGGCAGAGTGGAAAAAAGAGGATTGTCTCTTCTATATTGTATTATAGCAGGGAGAAAGACAAGTCAGAGAACCGCTCCGGTTTTTTAAATGCCGTTTACAACGATTTGGTATATTATATGAGACGGTCGGATACCGCTATAGTAAATATAGATGATGAGGCTGTGACAAAAATATATGGCAGTGACAAAAAGCAGGAGATGGCGTCGCCCCTTGAACAATTGAAAAATACCAGGGGTTGGGAGAGTGTGGCAGAAAGAATCAATGAGATTATCAGAGATTATCACATCAAAAAAGAAGAATATGAGAAGAAATATGCGAAGCAGTCCTCACTGGAAAAGCATCAAAATCATGCGTATTCTAACGAACGGATAGATAAAGAAAACGGAAAGGAAGGCTTCCTTTATCAGGTGCCCCATTTTATTATACGAGGCAATCCGGGCGTGGGCAAGACTACAGTGGCAAGATTAATCGGAAAAATCTTTTATGATGAGGGGATGCTTCGGAAAGGAGATACCATCGAGGCAAAAAGAGATGACCTTGTGGATGCTTATGTAGGAGGAACCGCCATCAGAACAACGGAGTGCGTTGAGCGGGCAACGGAAGGTGTTCTTTTTATTGATGATGCTTACTCATTGTTAGAGAAAGGAGAGGAGCATAATTTTGCAAAAGAGGCCATTGATACACTGGTTCCGATTATGACGAATCCGGACCGGTATCGTTTTTGCATGATTATGGCAGGTTATCCGGAGTTGATGGATGAACTGTTGGCGATGAATCCGGGACTCAAAAGCAGATTCAGCAATGCAAACATTCTGACCATTGAAGATTATCCGCCGGATTTATTAAAAGATATTTTCATCAAAGAATGTCATAAGGACGGATACCGGTTATCACAGGAGATGGATTTAGCGTTGTTTTTTAACAACCTTTACGGGCAGCGCAACAGGGCGGATTTCGGAAATGCAAGAGATATCGTGGCAATTGCGAAAGAAGTGAAGCTTCAGTGCAGCCTGAGAGATAATACGACAAGATGTATTATCAGGGAAGATTTTGGAGATTATCAGAAATATTTTATCAGGCAGGGGGTATCCTCCATTGATGAAATATATGCAAAACTGGACACCTATGTGGGAATGGAGTTTGTAAAAGATTTATTTAAGAGTGTGAGATTTGAGCTATTGGACGTGATGGATAGCAAGAGCCGGGGAATCAAGCCGGAGACATATCCGGAGCATTATATATTTGCCGGCAATCCGGGAACTGGAAAGACAACTGTGGGCAAAATGATAGGCGAATTTTACCATATAATGGGTGTACTGGGAGCAGCACAGACATTGTTTGCGGATGCCTCTGACATCATTGGTAATCATGTGGGAGATTCAAAGGATAAAGTTACTGCGCTCATGCAAAGAGCAATTGACCATAATCAGGTATTATATATAGACGAGGCATACCAGATTTCGGAATCAGCCTATGGCAATGAAATTATAGGCGCCATGATGACGAAAATGACAGAGAATGCAGATGACTTCAGGGTGATATTCGGCATGTACACCAATAAAGTTGAGAATTTTTTAAAGCTGAATGCCGGTCTTCCCAGAAGGCTTAGAATTGTTGAATTTCCGGACTATACCCCGGAGCAGCTGACAGAGATATTTGACAGGACAATAGAGGCTGCCGGCTGTACGATTACGCAGGAGGCACACGAGAGAGTCGCGAAGATTTTTAAGTATCTGTACAGTGTAAGAGGAGAAGATTTTGGCAATGCGGGAGAAGTCAAAAAACTGGCGGCAGACATGAAAAGACGGCGGCTTGAGAGGGTGTATTCTTCAGCACTGGAGGGTGAGGAAAAATACAGATATGAGCTTTCGGATATCCCACAGAAGCTGCTGGAGCTTACAAAAGCACAGGCAGGTGAAAAATCCTTTGAGGATATTATGAAGGAATTAAAGGACCAGATTGGTATGTCAGATTTAAAGGATATTGTGCTACAAAAGCAGGAGGAAATCTTATATGCCAAAAAAAGTGGCGAATCGACAGAAGATATTTGCCCGGGATATTATTTCTTTGTAGGAAATCCGGGTACCGGAAAATCCACAAGTGCACAGTTATTTGCCAATTGTCTGTATCGGCTTGGCATTGTGAAGACGGATAAATTCTATTCCTGCACAGCGAAGGATTTAATCGGACAATATGTGGGTGAGACGGACAAAAAGACGTATGAATTACTGCAAAAATCGGTCAACAGTGTATTGTTCATTGATGAGGCATACAGTCTTTCGTATTCAGACGGCTATTCAGATGGCGGATTCAAGAAAGAGGCATTAGAGCAGATGATTGCATTTATGGATCAGTCTGAGCACAGAAAGAATTGCTGCATTGTTTTTGCAGGCTATGAGAAGGATATGCAGGGATTATATAAATCCAACAGCGGAATGCGCTCAAGAATTGAGGAGGTTCATTTCAGAGACTATTCTGCAGAGGAATTATACGAGATATTTAAGCTGTTTTGCCAAAAAAATGGATTTCAGGTCAGTGAAGGGGTGGAGAAGGTATATATCCCCATATTTGCAAAGCTAAAGGAGCTTACCTATTTTTCCAATGGCAGAACGGCAAGAACCATCTATGAAAAGACGATTATCAATATGAAGCGTAGAATTGTGAGAAGTGACGATATCCCGAAGGGCGGGGAACGACTGGTGATAGGGGAAGATTTGTTGTCAGAGGAGGACGCTGTAAGGATAATCGGGGCAGATGGCAATTGAGAAATGGCAATGACAGAATAAAGGAAAGAATGAAGCACCGGATAACAGACGGAAAGTGAGGACAGAATGGAAGGCAGAAAAGGAGATAGACAGGAAGATAGAATAGAAGATAGAAAAGAGAGTATCTGGAAGGATTTTGATTTTCCTACCCTCGACCCTATTTTGGTGTCACATGATTATAATGTGCATCGGGAGAGCGGGAATACTCAATATATGGAGACTCAAAATAATGACACTCGAAACAATGAAGTGCAAAACAATGGGACTCGAAACACTTCAGGTGGAATGAAAAAAGAACTATATGGCGAAAATATCGATGATCTCGCATATGAGGATATTGATTGGGATGATTTTCCGGCATTGACAGAGTCATGAAAATAACAGACTGCGACCGGTTATGAATGCATGGTAACCGGTCAGGAAGCGTCGGACAGACGCTATGGCATATTAATGGAAGTAGGAAATGAGGATGACGATGAATAAACCACTTACAGAACAGGATTTAATCAATGTTAAGGATGAGCACAGGCTGGTCATGGATATATTTCATGAATTTGAGGGACTGGCAAAGGAATATGCAAAAGAGTGCGCTAAGATTAATGAAGAATATGACAGGACACTAAAGGAAATTGACCGTGAAATGGAAGTCATACACAATGAGAGCAAAAATGACTTTGAAAAGAGGCTGTCAGCGCTGGAGCGGGAGAAAAATCTTAAGGTTAACCGGTGGGATGAAGAATTTAAGTCGGCGCAAAAAGATAATCAGCAGAAGCGGGAGCAGGCGCAGAAGGAGCGCGAAGCGGTGATAGACAATGCTTCCATGTACAAGATTGATATAAGCTATAAGATTAATGAGGAGAAGAAAAAGCTCACTGAATATATGGATATGATCACAGAGGCAGAGAACGCCATTGCAACAAAGAAATATTTTAAGATTATTGCCATGAACCAGACGAAGGTACCGGTGGAGGGAGAATCACTTAAGGAGCTGGTACAAAGAAATCCCATGAGAATGGTACTGGCAATCAATCAATTAGATGATCAGGTGATTGACAGATTTCGCCATGGTGCCGAACTTAAAGAAAAATCAATAGAGTTTTATTCCTATAAGTGCAAGGCAGTGGACATATATAAGAGAGAAATGGCAAAGCTGAATTCTATCATGCCCGATGTAGAAAAAGAAATCTTTGACAAGACAGAGGAGGCCGCAAGGCGTATGAAGGAAGCCGTGGCAAAGCTGGATGAAGAGATGGCAAGGCGCAAGGAGGAGTATGTGGCAAAATCTACGGAGACAGAGGTGGAATTTAACAGGAACAAAGAGAAAATAACGGAGGAATATACCGCAAAATGCGTGGAGGCTGATAAAAGTGCTGAGGAAAGAAGAACACAGGCACTTCTTGTGATGAATCATTCTCTGCCTCAGGCATTAAAGCGTTATCAGGAAAGCAACATCCAAATGCTGCCGCCTCACCTTCTGAAAAAATTGGCAGACATGTTAATGGCGGAAAAAATAAACAGTGTAGCGGACTATGAGCTAAAGAAGGAGGAGCCACAGAATTGTACGGTGGGATTTGTGTATTTTATGTTTAAACAATTTCTGCCGGATGAGGCATCATTAAAGTTTATGACAGCCAATTATGAGTTTATTCTGAAGAAAGGTTGTTTTATCCTTCCGTACGCACTGGCAGTGAATGAAAGTCTTGCGCTGTGTTATGAATACGATAACGCGGGGGCGGAGACGGCAGGTCAGACCATGCAGACAATCTGTATGAAATTGTTATTGGATACCCCGCCCAATAAAATCCGGTTTCAATTTTTTGATCCGCTGAAGTCAGGCCATACCTTTGCCATGTTTAAACATTTTGAGGAGGAAAACAGTTCCGGTGTCAAAATCATCATGGGTGGGATACACACAGAGGAGCATGATATTGAACAGCAGCTTCAGGTTATCGTTGACCACATTAAGTCAATGCAGGTGAATAATTTTAAAGGACAATATTCCAATATCAGAGAATATAATGCGGCAAACAAACTGAATCCACAGCCGTACAATATAGTCGGAATTATGGATTTTCCGGCAGGCTTCTCAAAGAGAGCGATAGAACTTTTAAGTCAGGTGGTGGCTACCGGTAAAGCATGTGGTGTCTACACGATAGTGATGTGCTCTAAGGAGCAGATGTGGAATGTAGAGTACAGGACCAAGAGTGTCATCGCCGGCATTAAGAAAATGTGCAGTACCTTTCGATATGTGGCACCGGGGTTTGAGCGTGTCACACCGGAGGAAATTGACAGACAGATGGAACAGTCGGGTGTCACATATGAAGCATCGGAAGGAAGCAAATTGCAGGAGCCGGACATTCATGAAGAGAATGTGCGGTACGTCATTGATCCGCCGTTAGATATCAGCCGGATATTGACGATTGCCCCTGTCATGAGGGAAGCGATTAAAGAGGCAGGAAGAATTGTAATTGATTACGACAACATTATGCCAAAGAAGGAGCATTATTATCAGGCAAACACAGCAGAAGGAATATCCATTCCAATCGGGTTGACAGGTGCCAGCGAGATACAGACATTAAATTTAGGAATGCCGGGAAGCCAGTCGGTGCATGCATTAATCTGTGGGCAGATTGGAAGCGGAAAGAGCAGACTGTTACATGCCATTGTCACAGGTGCGCTCATTTCGTATACCAAAGAAGAGCTGGAGGTATATCTGATTGATTTTAAGAGTGGCACCGAATTTAAGATTTATGCGGACTATAATCTGCCGAATTTTAAGGTGATTGCCATTGAGAGTGAGCAGGAATTTGGTCTGAGTGTTCTTCGTGCCATCAAGCAGGAGGGTGAACGCAGGGCGCAGATATTTAACATGTGTACCAAGAGTGATATCACCTCCTACAACAATAGCCCGGAGGCATCAAAATATGGAAAAATGTCCAGAGTTCTCATTGTCATTGATGAATTTCATATGCTGTTCTCGGAGGAGAACAAAGAATATGCCGACGAGGCTTCAAGACTGATGGAGGAAATTCTGCGGCTGAACAGGAGCTTTGGTTTTCATCTGGTACTCTGTTCACAGAGCATAAGAGGCATGTCTGCTCTTGATGAGGCAACACTGGCACAGGTGGCAGTACGTATTGCTTTGAAATGCCCGAGAGAAGATGCTGAAATTTTATTGGGGAAGGGAGCGGATGCCATTGCGCAGATTGAGGAGAATGATGCAGGCTCTGCCATCTATCTGCCTTCTATCAGTACACCAAACAATCATAATAAGTTCCGGGTAGGTTATTTAAGTCCGGACAGGCACAAGGAAATATTGAAAAATATTGAAGAGCATTATAATGAAATAGGCGAATATACGGAGGCAAGAGTGCTGGTATCAGATGTATCGGACAGCAGAAACAGTGTATTTCAGCGGTATTATACGGACGGAGAGATTATATCACAAAACAGAGTTCTTCATTTTGGTGAGCCATTAAAGGTAGAATCAGAGCTGGAGGTAAGATTTGAGCAGACGATTGCCAATAACATGCTGCTGATTGGCAAAAATATTCAAAAAGCACAGAATATATTGTTTTTTGCTACGTTAGATATTGTTCTCTATAAAGTTTTGCAGCAGAGAAGAGAAAAAAACTCTGCCAACATTTATGTGTTGAACTATTGTGATGGTGCCAATACGAATTTCAATGACAAGCTGCAGGAGTTAGGAATGTCAGTACCCCAGCTGATTCATTATTATGATGGTGCCGGTGCCATTGGTGCCATAGAAGCGCTCTATGAGCGGTTTGACAATAAGACAAGCGAGGATACGGATGACTGGATTGTGATATCCAACCTTGCCCTGGCGAGCTATTTAAGTGAAAGCAGTTTCAATAAAAAGGACAGTAAGCTGGTGAGTGATTTTGAGAGGATGCTTTTAGAAGGACCGGGAAAAGGAATGTTCTTTATCGTGTGGTGTGATAATCCTGCAATTTACAGGGCAAAATTCGGATATACCTTTGAACATTTTGGCAAGAGAATCGTATTCAATGTGACACCACAGGATGCACTTGAGTTTGCTGATATTGTAGAGGATGACAGTATCAACAGAAATAATGCATACATATGGCAGGAGGGGAAGGGAAAAGAAAAATTCCGACCATATGATGCGCCTATGGACAGTTGGTTTAGAAGATTGTGTGATGAGTGCCTGTGTGTGGAATAATGGGAGACGATGTATATGAAGCATGAAGACTTTTTAAAGTATGAAGAAAAGACAAAGCATGGCAGTTATCTGCTTCCATTTGTCATTTATGGTACCATCATTCCTGACGGATTAAAATATTTTCCGGCCCACTGGCATGATGAGATGGAGATAGTATATGTGAAGGCGGGACATTGCACCTATTATGTAGACTTTCAGTCTTATGAGGTATATGAGGGAGATGTTCTGATTATTCCGCCTGCGTTTATTCATTCCTTTGAACAATATCGTGATGAGCGTTTTGAGTCAAGAGTGATTGTGTTTAAATTTGACATGGTAAACAACAGTAAGCCGGATATGTGCTCTAAAAAGTATTTTATGCCTCTTTTTAACAATGAACTTCAACTTCCTTTTTATATAAAAAAAGATAACACTGACACAAAAGTGGTGGGAGAAACGGTAAGAAAAATCATTGATACTTATTATGGACGAAACTATGGATATGAGCTGAGATTGAAGATGTATTTACTGGAATTTTTCACCTTCTTTTTTGAAAATGGCCTGATCAATAAGAATAAAAGCCGTCTGACAGGTTCAAAATCAACAGAGAATACAAAGGCAGTGATTGAATACATTGAAAGGAATTATAAGAAAAAAATAACATTAGACGAATTAGCGGATTTTACCAGTCAGAGTGTGTATAATCTGGCACATACCTTCAAGAAAAGTACGGGACACAGTCCGGTGGAATATATCAATAACTACAGATTATCCATGGCGGCAAAGATGTTAGAGGATACAGACAGTACTATCCTCGGCATTGCCATTGAGAATGGATTTAATAATGTGTCCTACTTTAACAGGGCATTCAAAAGTACATTTGGCATGACACCGTCTGAATATAGAAAGGGAAAATGAATAATATCTGCTAAAATGAAATATATATAATTAAAGTCAGCTATGGGAGTCAGTTGTGGAGAGTCAGAAATATGAGCCGATGTTGAATCTGGCAATCAATACGGACAGAGCCCAGCGCAGTCAGAGTGAGGCACTGGAGGTAGGTTTTGATGCTGTTTTTGATACATGGGAGATTGTAGTCAGATATGTTGGAAACATTGATTTTTTGAGGGTATATGGTGTTGAAATTATCTATCTGCAGGGAAATTATGCTATCCTGACAATACCGGAGCCGTTTATAGAGCGATTAAGTGAGTTTCCCGAAATTATCTATGTTGAAATGCCAAAGAACTTGTATTTTACAGTGACAGGAGGAATAAGAGCCTCCTGCATTAATGCGGTGAGAACTACCGGATTTCCCGGGGGCGGTTTATATGGCAGGGGTGTCATTTGTGCGGTCATCGACAGTGGAATTGATATTTTTCATCCGGCATTCAGAAACCAGGATGGAACCACCAGAATCCTTGAAATCTGGGATCAGAATATAGATGGCAATCCTCCGGAAGGATACCGGCTTGGCAGTATTTATGACAGAGAAGAGATTAATCTGTTGTTAGGGGAATACGACAGTGGTATCTATTCTGTCCTGTCGGGGGGAACGATTCCTGCCAGAGATGTGTCGGGACATGGAACACATGTGGCAGGTATTATGGCAGGAAATTTTGCGGAAAATAAAAACAACAATTTGGGCATTGCCACTAAAAGTGATATTATTGTGGTAAAGCTGGGGAATGTCTATCAGAATGGTGTGCCGACAACCACTGAGCTGATGCAGGCAATTGATTATGTATATAAGGCAGCGGTAAGATTTAGGATGCCTGTGGCGATGAATATCAGTCTGGGAAATTCCTATGGCTCCCATGACGGAACCTCGCTGTTGGAGACTTACATTGACAATATATCCAATCTGTGGAAGATGAGTGTCTGTATCGGAACCGGCAACGAGGGAAGCAGTGCCGGTCATTCGGAGGAGATGTTTGAAAATGGTGAGGCAAAGAGGATTTCCTTCAGTGTGGGGGAATATGAGAGAAGTCTTAATCTTCAAATCTGGAAAATATATGAGGATGAATATCAGATCATGGTATATGCACCGGGAGAGTTTAACGGTGTTAAGATTAATACAGTGCCGGGAACCCTTAACACCCAGATTGGAAATAACAGGCTGATGGTGTACTATGGGGAGCCGTCACCCTACAGCAGATTTCAGGAAATCTATCTGGAAATCGTGCCATTTTTACAGTCCTCTGATTATATTACCTCCGGCGTGTGGAGCATTGTTGTCGTGGCGGGAAATGTGGTGAGCGGAAGGCTTGATATGTGGATGCCGGATGCTGCGGCGTTAAATGATAACACAAGATTTATCAATCCGAGTCCGGAGACAACATTGACAATTCCCTCCACAAGTGCCAAGGCAATCTCTGTGGGCGGCTACAATTCCAATACGTTTTCTTATGCCGATTTTTCAGGGAGAGGATATACCAGACTCACTAATCAGATTAAGCCGGATATCGTGGCACCTGCGGTCAATATCTTATCGGCGGCAGTGGGTGGTGGAACCACCATAAAATCGGGAACCTCCATGGCATGTCCGTTTGTGTCCGGAAGTGCAGCACTTTTGATGGAATGGGGGATTGTGAATAACAATGATCCTTATCTGTATGGAGAAAAATTAAAGAGTTATCTGATAAACGGGGCAGTCAGCCTGCCGGGAGAAGCGGTTCCCTCCGTGCGTCAGGGGTTCGGTACACTGTGTGTGAGAAATTCTTTTCCAATATGAACGTTAGCGTTGACAACAGTGATAAAAAAAGTTAATATATAAAGGAATTTTAAGAGATATTTTATGGTCAATTCCAAAGAAAAAAGGAGATGAATGCGATGGACGGTGGTTCGGGAAGCGGAAGTATACCGCGGGGGAGTTTTACCATCGGTATATATTTAAGCTTCACAGGAAAAAGGTGAATTTTAAATATATGCCGATGGTGGGGCTTTCAGTGTATATTTCCATGTAATAATTTAATCAAAAAAATGAAATGCGAGGTTAAATGACATGGAAGAAAGAGATATATATTCAGACAATGGCAGTCTGGAGGAAAGAATTGAGGCGTTGCTCTCCCAGAAAGACTACGCAGCACTGAAGGAGATTCTGGTGTCCATGAATGCGGCAGATATCTACTCTCTTTTTGAAGAACTCAAAGAGAGCAAGATTCCTCTTCTGTTCAGATTATTACCCAAAGTGCTGGCGGCAGAGGTGTTTGTTGAGATGGAGCCTGATGCGCAGGCGATGTTGATTCAGGGCTTTAGTGATAATGAGCTGAAAGAGGTATTGGACGAGCTGTATCTGGATGATGCCGTTGATATTGTGGAGGAGATGCCTGCCAATGTTGTCAAGCGTATTCTTCAGAATACGGATGCCGATACAAGAAATATGATTAATGAGATATTAAAGTATCCTGATGACAGTGCAGGCAGCATCATGACGATTGAGTATGTCAGTCTCCGGTTGAACATGACGGTAGGTGAGGCAATTAAGAGAATCAGGAGAACCGGTATTGACAAAGAGACGATATATACCTGTTACGTGACAGACACAAGCCGGTTTCTTCATGGAGCCATATCCATTAAGACATTGCTGCTGGCGGAGGAGGACGAATATATTAAGGATATCATGGATACCAACTATGTATCTGTTCATACCCATGAAGATAAGGAAGATGTTGCGAACAAGTTCAATAAATATGATTTGCTTGCCATTCCGGTGGTGGATGATGAGAACAGACTTGTGGGGATTGTTACCTTCGATGACGCCATTGATGTTATGCAGGATGAGGCAACCGAGGATATCAAAAAGATGGCAGCTATCATTCCTTCGGATAAATCATATTTTAAGACGACGGTGTTTGAGACATGGAAAGCAAGAATCCCATGGCTTTTGCTGCTGATGGTGTCAGCAACCTTTACGGGGATGATTATTACCTCCTTTGAAGATGCGCTGGCTGCTTATACAGTGCTTACTGCCTATATTCCTATGTTGATGGATACGGGCGGCAACTCAGGAGGACAGGCATCGGTAACCGTCATCAGAGCATTATCACTGGATGAGATAGATTTCGGTGATATCTTCAAGGTAATCTGGAAGGAAGCACGTGTTGCGGTATTTTGTGGAATCACCTTGGGCGTGTGTAATTTTGCAAAGCTGCTTGTATTTGACAGGGTAAGCTTTGTGGTGGCACTGGTAGTCTGCATCACCCTTGTCGTGACAGTATTGATTGCAAAGGTAATCGGCTGTACCCTTCCGATTCTTGCCAAGAAGATAGGATTTGATCCTGCTGTAATGGCAAGCCCTTTTATTACGACAATTGTAGATGCGATTTCACTTCTTGTGTATTTTAAAGTGGCATCAATGATGCTTCATATATAGAGTCTTTAGGGAAATTATGTGTTGGGAAATGGAGATTAAGTTTTTATGGAAGATAATAATGTTGTGGAAAATTATGTAATGGGAATGCTGCTGGATGTTGATGATCTGCAGACTTATCAGGATATTTTCAGCGAAGCACAGAGGGTATATATTCAATGTTATAACGCAGAGGGAAAAAGTATAACAGAATTATCAGGGAGACAAGACGATATCAGTAAAGTATATGATTATGTGGGAAAAGAAAAGCTGGAGCGTGTGATGGAAGAGGCAGTAACAAAGACGGCACAACAGCAGGAACTCATATGGATGGATACTGCATGCAATAATCTCAAGATAGTTACCATTCCTAATAATAAATATGGAAAATATGAAGGTCTTTGGCTTCTTCTGGTATTATATCGTCAGGAGGAGTATGGAGATACTGCCGGGACAATGCCCACCAAAGGAATGTATACAAAGGTTACCTTTAATGGCGCGGGAAGAACCATAAGGCTGCTGAAGCTGTTTGCAGACCTTGCCATGTCTGCGGCACATGATAGTATACTGAATAACGAGAAGATTAGAAAAATCAGTGAAAAAGATAATATCATCGAGAAGGAGCTTAAGAGGAAGGAAGTCATTACGAATATTCTTCAGGTAATAGAAACGGATGATGAGATTGAGAGTGTTGTCAATCAATCCATAGAATATATCTCAGATTATTTAGAGATTAGTGTGATTACGCTTGTCAGAATAGATGAACAATCCGGAAAAGTACAGACGATAGGCAAGTGGTGTGACGCTGCCGTTGAGAATTATGACGATATGATGAAAGAACTTCCGCTGCGTCTGGTAGAGATATGCAGGGATGAAGCGGTGCTTATTGTTGAAAATCCAAAGGATAATGATAAATTAAAAGAACTTCTAGAGTCGTTGGGAATAAAGAGTATGATGACAATTCCCATTGTAGCCGCCAAAGAGCCGCAGGTCTATGCTATTTTTGCGGAGACAAGGTATGAAAAGAAGTGGGATACCAATGTTGTCAAATTCTTGTTTGAGATTACCAAGCTGCTGCAGGATTTTCTCTATAAGCGGATGACCAAAGATACACTGATTAGTTCTTACACAGCACTGAAAGAGATTATGAATAATCTTTTCAGTGGAATCGTAGTCATTGACAATGAGACGGGAAAGCTTTTATTTATCAATGATACTGTTGTCAGAAATATCGGCAAAAGCTTTATTGAAGAGAATGTATATGGTTATATCGGTCACAAAAAGAGTGGTACAGATAAAGATACTGAAAATGAGGACAATTCAATCTCTGATATAACGGACAATCATGCAAAATCAGTATTTTATACAGAAAAATTTGATGAGACGAAAGAAAAGTGGTATGACATATATTTCAGTCAGATTAGCTGGGTAGACGGAAAGAAGGTAACGCTGTGCAACTTCATTGATATCACGGAGAAAAAGAAATATCAGCAGAAGATTGAGTTTCAGGCCAATAATGATTTTCTTACCGGACTGTATAACCGTATGAAATGTGAGGAGGATTTACAGTTCTTTATTAAAGAGGCAGAGAGAATCAACTCAAAAGGGGCGTTGTTGTTTGTAGATTTAGACAATTTTAAGCATATTAATGACGGACTGGGACATCAGTTCGGAGATTTGCTGTTGAAAATGATTGCAGCATCCCTTCAGAGAATCAGAGGCATTGAGAATAGATGTTACCGTGTCGGCGGTGATGAGTTTATTGTTATCATAGAACCGGCGATTTTTGAGGACTACAGAAGAATTATCGATGATATACAGAAAGTATTTGCCTCTCCGTGGTATCTGGGGGATACCGAATACTTCTGCACGATGAGTATGGGTGTTGTGACCTTTCCTGACAGGGGAAGGAGTGTGGGTGACCTTGTGAAAAAGGCAGATATTGCCATGTATGATACAAAGAAGAATGGTAAAAACGGCTTCCGCTACTACAGTGAGGGAGAAGACCAGTATTTGTACAAGAGATTGGACATGGAGAAAAATATGCGACTGGCCATTGAAGACGGGTGTAAGGAATTTGAAGTCTATATCCAGCCGATTGTGGATACTGCCACGGAGAAATGTCTCGGAGGAGAGACATTGGTGCGTTGGAACAGCAAAAATCTCGGTTTCCTTATGCCGGGAGAGTTTATACCGATTGCAGAGCATATGCGGTTGATTGCGCCGATTGGAGAACATGTGCTGAGAACGGCATGCAAACTCAGCAAAAAGTGGTCAGATTTGGGAGTAAATGCCAGAATCAATGTCAATCTGTCAGTTATTCAGCTTCTTGCCAATGATGTGGTGGAAGTCATCAGAAAGATTGTAAAAGATATGGACATCATTCCGGAGAGGCTGGTGTTAGAGGTTACGGAGAGTCTTGCCATCAATGATATGACAAGGATGAAACATATTATCAGTGAGATTAAGAACATGGGTATCAAGATTGCACTGGATGATTTCGGCACAGGGTATTCCTCTCTTAACCATATTAAGCAGATGGATTTAGATATTATCAAAGTAGACAGAACCTTCATCAAAGACATTGCTGATGACGATTATTCTCAGGCATTTGTCAGATTGATTGCTGATTTGTCGAGACAACTGGAGGTTCAGGTATGCGTAGAGGGGGTAGAGGATGTCAAGCAGTTAGAGACCTTGAGACGGCTTAACATTAATATGATACAGGGCTTTTACTACGGTAAGCCTATGAGGGTGCAGGAATTTGAAGAGAAGTTTTTGCACATAAAGGGCGATAAAGTGATTGCAGAATGATTATTTATTCGTGGCAGTATCGCAACAAAGCATTGCTTTGTTGCGATATGCAGGAGGTGTAAAGTTTGAAAGTAATACTTTCAAACTATTTATTGGTGGCAGTATTGCAAGCATAGCTTGCAATATGCAGGAGGTGTTAAAAATGAATTTTATGATAGGGGCAAGTTGTGCTCTGGCAGTGTTTTGCTTTGGATATTATGCATTTGCGGCGAGCTATGCAGGCGTGCATTCCTCCTTTCTGTGGTTCTGGCTGTTGGCAGGAATTGGTCTGATATGTATAGGCGGCTTGTTTTTGCTTCATAAAAGGGTTCATTTGTTGGATATGATACCGAAATTTGTGAAAATGACAATAGGTTTGATGATTGGCATTGGTGTTGTGATATTTCTTGCCATGGAGGTAATGATTGTCAGCAAAATGAATGCAAGACCGGAGCGGGGAGCGGATTATGTGGTGGTATTAGGTGCACAGGTCCGCGGCACCAGAATTACAAAATCATTGGCGAAAAGGTTAGATGCTGCTTATGATTATCTGCTTGCGGATGAAACGGCAAAGGTGGTATGTACAGGCGGACAGGGCAGAGGCGAGGAGATTTCAGAAGCGCAGGCAATGAGCGATTATCTTGTGGGGAAGGGGATAGATAAAAGCCGCATTATCATGGAAAATCAATCCACCTCCACCTATGAGAATCTGGAATATTCCCTTGCACTCATAGGGGATGATAAGGCGGAGATTGTCATTGTGACGAATAATTTTCATGTCTACAGGGCAGTCCATCTTGCAAAATATGTTGGATTTACCAAGGTGTCAGGAATGGCAGCAGATTCCGATAACAGACTTTTGTTAAATTACATGGTAAGAGAGGGACTGGCTTTATTGAAGGAATTGGTGGTACATTAGCATAAAATAACAGAAAGCTCTCACCTGAAATGAGGTAAATAATGGATAACTTTGAGAGGACGATGACAGAGCTTCAGAACGGCGACATAGGTGCATTATGGAAGCTGTATACGGAAATTGTCAAAAAACTATATAGCATTTCTGTCTGTGCGGGTAAAAATATGACGCACAGTGAGTCGGAGGAGGTAAGCACCGATACAAAGAAATGGATGCGTGATTGTCTAGTGGGACTTACCGGACAGCTTGAAGTTTGCACGAGGGAAGCGGATATTAAGAGAGTCATTCTTGAAAATACAGAAGACAAGGCTCTCAGGGAATTGATAGCAGAGCAGTTTGCTATGGAAAAAGAGACACAGCTTGAGCCTGATACTCAGGTATTGGCTGCGCTTACCCTGTATATGGGAATCTATAACAGCCATTCAGAAATCGCAGAGTGTTATCGGCGAAGGCAACCGGCTGAAGAAGAGCAGAATACAGGAAATGGCTTATACACTGCCGCCGGCAATCACGAAGATGCTGACGGTGAAATGTCCGTATCAAAGAAACGACGGCTGTCTGCTAAAATGATTTTGGCGGTATCATCGGTTACCCTGATGTTCATTGTGGCTATGGTTGTGGGAGAAATTTATCTCCATAAGAGACAGGAAGAAAGACCAAAGCTTCATGAGGAGTTTGAGAATAGTGAAAAGACGACAGGAATGATATTGCAGGAATATTTTAATGAGATTACCTTTCCGGCAGCACTGAATGACGATGCATCGACAGAATTTCAGTTCACGTGGCGGTTAACGGAAGCAGATGTGAAACAGTGGTTTTGGGATAATTATGGAGAATGTCCGATAGAAATAGCTTATACGACAGAGGAGTATGATACCGGCTGCCGGTATATCTATGATGAGACAAGGACTGATACGGAGGAAGAAAGTATCAGTATTACCTGTGCCACTGGAGCTTATTCATCAAAATATGTGGAGGGGGTGGCATTTCATTATACTACTGGGGAAAAAGAGGGGATTGAGGAGGAGCAGCAGAAATTCTATGAATTGATGGGATTGCAGGAATATGGTGAAAAGCTGAAACAATTGGGAAGAGAGGAACCGGAGAGTATTCATATTGACACGCAGAATCATAGGGGAACGTATATTGTAGAGCAGACTTTTACGCCGGTACAACAGGGATATCATCTTTATATCAATGTTTATTTTTATGCAGACCCTATTCTGATGAAAAATATAGACATTGCCGGCAGTAAGCCTGCCGATATCGACGATATGCTGTCACCGGACAGCTATCATTTTCAGCCGCTGCCGGATACCGGGGATGAACAGAACTATCTGTCACAGCTATATCATATGATATATGGGTATCGGGGAACAATTACTTATGCGGATAGACATACGTTTTATGAGGATGGAGAAGAATGTGATGAGGAGGAGCTGTACCTGAGGTGTCAAAGGGAATTAAATGGAGATGTGGAGGCGTTATCATCTGCAGGGATAGGGATATCATTAGAAGCGGGAGTACTGGATATTGTCATCGATTGCCATATGGGGTATGCAAAGGAGATTAATGAAAATTTAAAACAGTACCCTTACGCCGATACCGGAAGTTCTTTCAGTATTTCCGGTCTGGAGGATGCAGATGATGCTTTTTATATGGAGAGTGATGAAGTAGGATATATAGTGGATAATGCACAGAGAATTTTCTATCTGCTCAATGCGGATTTAAACTTCAGTGAAGAGAAAATCAGGCAAAATCTGAAGCAGAATAGCCGTGCGTATGCCTTTGATATGACATATTTATCCAAGACAATAGAAGATTGTGATTATCAGGTTGGCATTAGTGAATACATGATAGAGATTAAAGTAACGAGAAAGTAGAGGTTGCACAAAATATTTTTCTTTGCCTTGACAAAAATGGATTGCGTGTTATACTTAAAATTAATCGAAACAGATAACACGTTGATGAGAAGAGTAAGTATTGTGTAAGATGCAGAGAGAGATGGGAAGCTGTGAACATCTTATCGGAGCAATACCGAAGACTACCTCGGAGTGACCCCAATCCGGTCCGTTGATTACGTTACAATCATTAGAGTGATGCAGAACATTGCCGAGGTGTGGTATTTTTCTGTGTAATTAGGGTGGAACCGCGAGATATCGTCCCTTATGGCATGAAAGCCATAAGGGATTATTTTTTTGAGAAAGGAAGGATTTATTATGAAGATTACTTTAAAGGATGGCTCTGTGAAGGAGTATGCAGCGCCAATGTCTGTGATTGATATTGCCGGTGATATAAGCGAAGGGTTGGCAAGAGCAGCCTGTGCCGGTGAGATAAACGGAAAAGTAGTGGATTTGAGAACAGTAATCAGTGAGGACTGTGAGCTCAGTATTCTCACTTTTAATGATGAAAAGGGGAAGGCTGCCTATCGCCATACCACTTCTCATGTGTTGGCACAGGCGGTAAAGAGATTGTATCCGGAAGCAAAGCTGGCAATCGGACCATCTATAGATACCGGTTTTTATTATGACTTTGAACATGAGCCGTTCTCCAGAGAGGATTTAGACGCGATAGAAGTCGAAATGAAGAAAATCATCAAAGAGAATGATACACTTGAAAAGTTTGAACTGCCAAGAGAAGAAGCCATTAGGTTCATGGAGGAGAAGGAGGAGCCATATAAGGTAGAGTTAATCAGAGATTTGCCTGAGGATGCGGTGATTTCCTTCTACAGACAGGGAGATTTCACAGACCTCTGTGCAGGACCGCACCTTATGAAGACAGGTGTCATTAAGGCATTTAAGCTGATTTCTTCCTCTGGCGCTTACTGGAGAGGCAATTCGGATAACAAGATGCTTACCAGAATTTATGGAACCGCTTATACAAAAAAGGCAGATTTGGAAGAATACCTTGCTTATCTTGAAGATATCAAAAAGCGTGACCACAACAAGCTGGGACGTGAGATGGAGTTGTTCACAACCGTAGATGTCATCGGGCAGGGCTTACCGCTGATTATGCCAAAAGGGGAGATTATCATCCGTACATTGCAGAGATGGATTGAGGATGAGGAGGAAAAGAGAGGTTATATGAGAACCAAAACACCGCTGATGGCAAAGTCAGATTTGTATAAGATTTCCGGCCATTGGGATCATTATAAGGATGGTATGTTTGTTCTCGGCGATGAAGAGAAGGATAAGGAAGTCTATGCTCTAAGACCGATGACCTGTCCGTTCCAGTACTATGTATACAAGGCGACACCTAAGAGCTACAGAGACCTGCCATGCCGTTACGGCGAAACCTCTACACTTTTCAGAAATGAGGATTCCGGTGAGATGCATGGACTGACGAGAGTGCGACAGTTTACTATTTCAGAGGGACACTTAATCGTAAGACCGGATCAGATGGTAGAAGAATTTAAGGGATGTCTTGCCCTGGCAAAGTATTGTCTTGAGACACTGGGTGTCGAGGAGGATGTAACCTATCACCTTTCAAAATGGGATCCGAATAACAGAGAAAAATATATTGGCACGCCGGAGGTATGGGAGGAGACAGAAGGTCACATCAGGGATATTCTGACAGAGCTTGGTGTGAAGTTTACAGAAGATGTAGGAGAAGCGGCATTTTATGGTCCTAAGGTAGATATTAATGCAAAGAATGTATACGGTAAAGAGGATACCATGATTACCATACAGTGGGATGCACTGATTGCCGAGCAGTTTGATATGTATTATATAGACCAGAACGGTAATAAGGTAAGACCGTATATTATCCACAGAACATCAATGGGCTGTTATGAGAGGACGTTGGCATGGCTGATTGAAAAATATGCCGGTCTGTTCCCGACATGGCTGTGTCCGGAGCAGGTAAGAGTTCTTCCGATTTCTGAAAAGTATGAAGCTTATGCCGCAAAGGTGGAGGCTGAATTAAAGAAGAATGGTATCCGTTCAACGTTGGATAACCGTTCAGAAAAGATTGGCTTTAAAATCAGACAGACAAGACTTGACAGAGTGCCATATATGCTTGTAGTGGGACAGAAAGAGGAGGAAAGCGGCAAGGTATCCGTGAGAAGCCGTTATCTTGGTGATGAGGGACAGAAGGATTTAGGTGAGTTTATCGATGCCGTCTGCAAGGAAATCAGAACAAAGGAAATCAGAAAGATTGAAGTGCAGGAAGAAAAACAGTGATTTAGATTGTAAGAGGTGTCAATTTGAAGGATAAGAATAATCTTTTTTTGATAGTGCTAAGCGTTGTCACTGTGATGAATGCGGGTTTATGCGTATGGCTGATTGCCCAGAAAAACAGTGAAAATAGAGCCATTACAGCACTCAATAACAGTATCGACAGATATCATGAAAAATATGGAAGCAAAGAGGCAGACACCGGTGTGACAGCAGACACACCGGCTGCTTTAGAGCCTTCGGGGGAGGGAAACAAAGAAGTGAGCGAAAATAACATCAAAGAATCTGAGGAAGAGGAGTTTTACTACGAGCCTGTCAGTGATGAACTTAAGCGCTATATGGACGGAAAATCATATCGGGAAAATGACAGGATTTCCTATGATGATTTAGCACATGTGGTGGTGAAATATATTGATTTTGACTGGAACGTCCGAGAGGGAGAACTGATTGTCAACAAAAAAATCGCTCAGGATGTTGTAGATATTTTCAAAGAGTTATATAATGAAAAGTATCAGATAGAAAAAATCAGGCTGGTAGACGAGTATAATGGTGATGATGATGCTTCTATGGCGGACAATAACACATCCGCATTTAATTACAGGGTAATTGATGGGACGGATGAGATTTCAGATCATGGTTATGGCCTGGCAATTGATATTAATCCACTCTACAATCCCTATGTGAGAACTGATTTTGGTGACAGAAATGTTCTGCCGGTCAATGGTGCACAATATGCTGACAGGTCAAAAGAATTTGAGCATAAGATTGTAAAAGAGGATGTCTGCTATAATGCCTTTACAAAGAGAGGCTTTCTGTGGGGCGGAGAATGGGATTCTCCTGTGGATTACCAGCATTTTTATAAAGAGCCTGAGGATTAAAAGCAGTCTGCGAGATGCAGTTGTTTTGTTGACATTTTGGGAGAAAGAATTGGGAACGATGGAGAAAGTAGAAGCAAAACTGACAACCTTATGTTATATAGAAAAGAATGACAGTTATCTGATGCTGCACCGCAATAAAAAGAAAAAAGACCTGAGTGCGGATATGTGGATAGGGGTAGGGGGTCATTTTGAAAAATGGGAAAGTCCGTCAGAGTGCCTTTTGCGGGAGGTAAAAGAGGAGACGGGGCTTACGCTGACCTCTTACAAGCTGCGCGGGATAGTCACTTTTTTATATAGTGAAGAGACAGAAGCCGAGGGGATTGGGAACCGGAGAGATATACAGAATCCAAGAGACATCGGGGATGTCTCTGAGTTTGAGTATATGTTTTTATACACTGCAGATGTTTTTACGGGAAGTATTCGGGAGTGTGACGAAGGTGAACTGGAATTTATCAGAAAAGACAAGTTAAAAACACTTTATTTCTGGACGGGGGATGAGATATTCTTAAAACTGATTGAAAATGATTACCCGTTTTTTGATTTAAAGCTGACTTATAAAGGAAAGACTTTGCGTCGTGCCATACTTGACGGAAAAGAGCTTGAACTGTTTGACATACTGGATGAGAATTATGAGCCAACCGGAATTGTGCGGGAGAGAAGTATTGTGCATGAACGCGGGGACTGGCACAGAACGGTACACATATGGGTAGTCAGAGTGGCAGAAGGAAAAATGGAGGTGCTCTTACAGAAAAGGGCGGCCAATAAAGATTCCTTTCCGGGCTGCTATGATATCTCCAGTGCAGGTCATATTCAGGCTGGTGATGATTACGAGACATCTGCGCTGCGGGAGCTTTTTGAAGAGTTGGGAATCAAGGCAGCGGCAGAAGAACTGGAGCTTGTGGGAACACATAAGACTGAGTGTCATTCCCGCTTTTACGGAAAGCCGTTTATCAACAGAGAGTACAGTAATGTATATATCTATGATGCGACAGGTAAAAATCTTCAATGGAAGCTGCAAAAGGAAGAAGTAGAGACAGTCATGTGGATAGAATATGAGGCAGGCACAAAAGAATTAGAAGAGGGAACATTAGAGAATTGCATACTGATGGATGAATGGAGCATGATAGGCGAGTGGCTGAAGCAGCATAAGCAGTATTGCGAACAAACAAATGCGATGTATATACAGGAGGTGTAAAAATGTATAATTGCGGATTAATATTAGAAGGAGGAGGAATGAGAGGCCTCTATACGACAGGGGTACTGGATTTTTTTCAGGACAAGGGCATAGAGTTTGAGGCATGCTATGGTGTTTCGGCAGGAGCCGCAAATGGCTGTAACTTTCTTTCAAAGCAGCGAAAGAGAAATTATCATGTGAATACAGATTACATTGATGATAAGAGTTATGCAAGTATCAGAAGCCTGATAAAGACCGGGAATTTCTTTGGAACAGAGATGTGTTATTATAAGATTCCCAATGAGCTGAATCCCTTTGATTTTGACACATTTCGTTCCTATGAAGGAGATTTTTATGCCGTTGTCACAGATTGTGAGACGGGACAGCCGATGTATCTTAAAATTACAGATTTACACAGGGATATAGAAAAAATTAGGGCATCCTGCTCACTGCCACTGATGGCGGAGATTGTCTATGTAGATGGTCATCCCTGTCTTGACGGTGGTTTGTCAGATTCCATTCCTGTAAGACAGTCTGTGAAGGATGGCCACCATAAAAATGTGGTAATTCTCACCAGGGACATTGATTACAGGAAGAAGCCGAATGAGTTACTGCCTTTCATTAAGATGAAATACAGTGCCTATCCGATGCTGGTCAGAGCAATTGAGCAGAGACATGTGGTATATAATCGAACCCTTGAGTACATCAGGAATCAGGAAAAGAAGGGGAATGTATTTGTTATCAGACCATCCAGTCCGGTCAAAATCGGAAGACTTGAAAAAAATAAGCAGAAGCTAAAGCAGTTATACAGACAGGGATACAAAGATGCCGTGGCAGAATATGACAGATTGAGGGAATTTCTGAATAGATTATAATAAAAAAAATAATATAAAACATAATAAAATATTGAATAAATACAGAATAGATGTTATACTAAAAATAGTAATTGCAGTAATGTTGATTTTATGAAAAGCAGGAGGTATTTTATTATGTTTAATCATTATGATGAAAAGAGATTTGATTCGTTTCAGAAGCTGTTGGGGAAAGGTGACGCGAAGAAAAATATATCGGTTAATTTCAGAACGGAGCTGGTGGAGAAGTTAGATGAGCTTTCTAAGCGTGCTTCTAAGATTTCAGGTAACAATATCACGAGGAATGCCATCATTGAAGAGGGTGTGACCATTTATGTTGAAGAATTTGAAGAATATATCAATAATATATATGCCAGCTATGAAGACAGCGGGAAATATATAGAAGACAAGATGAAGCTTCCGGATCATAAGCCTGAGACTAAAAGGATAGGCGTAAAGGAAAAAGGTTGATGTAAAGGCGGCAGAAAGGGATTTTTACATGAGCAGGTTTGTTATTACAATAGCAAGAGGATATGGAAGTGGCGGCAGGACAATCGGGAAGATGCTTGCAGAGGATATGGGAGTTAATTTTTATGATAAAGAGATACTCAGGCTTGCCTCGGATGACAGCGGCATTAATGAAGAGACATTTGCAAAATCTGATGAAAAGCTGAAGAAAACCACTTTATACAGAGTTGCCAAGAATGTATATAAGGGAGAAGGTCTGTCCGATTACAGTAATTATGTTTCGGAGGACAGTCTTTTTAATTATCAGGCAAAGGTATTGAGGGAGCTTGCTCTTAGAGAATCTTATGTTGTGATTGGAAGGTGTGCAGATTATATATTAAGCGATATGCAAAATGTCATTAAAATATTTGTACATGCGCCCCTGTCGCAGTGTATCGACGTAGTTGCCAATAAGTCCCCCATGACACGAGGAGAGATAGAGCAATTCATTTTGAAGACAGATGCCTATCGTGCCCAATATTATTTTCATCATACGGGCAGGGCATGGAATGATGCCCGTAATTATGATATATGCCTGAATACAAAAGGTCTTACCTTTGAAAAAAGTGTAGATGTGTTAAAAAATTATATAAATATTTATAATTTAACAAAAAAATAGTTAACAATTGATTGGTTTTGTAGTAATATGTATACATATTATATTAATGGAGGTTTTGTGATGAACAGATATTTTGAACTTGGTGTTTATAACGAGGAAAAGTCAGACGGTACAGGTGCATTAGCACGTTATTCAAGTATAAGTGAGGCTAAGGAAGCGATTGCTAATTTTACAAAAGAGCCGGATCAGATTTTTATCATTGATGAGTTAGAAGAGCAGGAAGACGGCTCCATCAGACAGTTAGGTGAGTGGATGGTGAAATAATGATTCTGAGTTAACAGGTATATCGGAATATGTGGTTGGATTGAATCGTCATATTAATTCGTAAGGAATTATTATGACGATTCTTTTGAGATTAATTGTGAATTGTAGTCATCATTTATATATCATTTACTATATGTGATGCTATTGACAATGGATAAGGTGGGAAGGTAATGCGTACAATAGAATTTAAGATGGAGAGACCGGGACTTTTGCAGGTGGGTGACAGTGTGGAGGTGGATGAGTCCAAGCTACAGACACTTCAGGGTGTAATGTACTATTACACGATTATACCGGCACTTGCTATGTCTAATAATATTCCTGCAAGGAACAGACTTACGGTGAATACCGGCAAAGTGACGGATATCAGAGAGACAGAGAGTGCATCCTTTGTTACGGTGGTCTTTGAATAGGCTCATCCTCACGGGATTATTTTTATGTGAATAAGACAGAGTATATCAAGGACTGGTGGGGGGGATTGTCGGAAGCTGCAGGGAAAGACAGAAAAAGGAGTAGACATTTTACATGAAAAGAAGGATAATCTTGTCAGTCAGTCAGTCAGTCAGTCAGTCAGTCAGTCAGTCAGTCAGTCAGTCAGTCAGTCAGTCAGTCAGTCAGTCAGTCAG
>CACXFV010000034.1 GCA_902767015.1 uncultured Lachnospiraceae bacterium
TGGCATAGATGAAAGTGATAACTACAATGTATGTGGTGTATATGATGCAGCCGATCTGATGAAAAAGATTGAATCACAATGTCTTGAGATGACTCCGGTAATAAGACCGCTGTTTTCCGTTGCGAACGTTGAAAATAAAACAGTGGTATCTGCAGAGATTAAAGAAATAGAGAACACAGAGAAGCCTTGCTTTTATAACGGAGTAGGTCGTCTGAAAGGTTCTTATATCCGCAGCGGAGATGCTGACAGACTAATGACAGAATACGAGGTCTACAGCTTTGAAGCTTTTAGAAAAAAGATACAGGATGAACTTCGCATTTCAGAAAGAGCTGTAATAAAAGATATGCAAACAAATGCGTTTGAGCTGTATATGAGCCTGCTTAGAAATAAAAAGCCTAATCTTGCAGAGCTTCCGAATGAAGATTTATGCCGGTTGCAAGGTTTTACAGAAAATGCGCACCCTACACTTGCAGGACTTATGCTTTTTTCAATCTATCCGCAGGCATTTTTTCCTCAGCTTTGTATTACAGCAGTATCTGTTCCGGGAAGAGAAATCAGCAGCACAGGTTCTGTCGGAGAAAGGTTTATTGATAACAAAAGAATCGACGGCAATCTTGTTCAGATGCTGAATGATGCCCTGCATTTTGTAAGAACTAATATGAAAACAGCTACTATCATTGACCCTAATACTGGCAAAAGAACAGATAGAACCGATTATCCTGTTATTGCAATCAGAGAGCTTATTCTGAATGCACTGATCCACAGAGATTACAGTATACACACCGATTCTGCCCCCATCACTATCAAGCTGTTCAGTGACCGCTTTGAGATAGAAAATCCTGGCGGTCTCTATGGTAGAATGACCATTGACCGACTTGGAAAATATGCAGCAGATACACGCAATCCGGCTATTGCCAATGCCATGGAGATACTCGGTGAAACCGAGAACCGTTATAGCGGTATTCCTACTATCATCAATGCCATGGAAGAATACGGTCTGTCCGAACCAAAGTTTGAAAGCGACAGGGGGATTTTCAAGGTAACACTATATAACCGTAGTTATAGCAATACTGTGTCCGATCCTGTTTCAGAAGAAATACTCATTTTCTGCCACACTCCGAAAAGTCGTTCAGAATTAGAGGAACTTTTCAAGGGAAGACTGACGATTGCTTATGTTATGGAAAAATATGTTAAACCATTGACAGAAAACAAACAACTTGCTATGACAATCCCTGATAAACCGAAAAGTAAACATCAAAAATACTATACATTATAAAAAAATGTTTTTATTAAGTAACCATATAGCGTTAATTCCCCTGTAAGTGTGTTCTTTTGGTAATCATTTTCTGGATTTAATTTATAAAACAATGCATTAGTGTTTAAATTGTAAATTCGTTCTTCGGTAATTTTTTTGTTGATGTCCTTCTCTAATATAAAAGTTTGTTTGTCCATATATTCACAATTTTCAATTAGATTTTTTATATATGGAATTTCGTTAAAAGCAAGAGTGATGATATAATCAGAAAAATGTTGATCAATAAATTTATCATTATTTTCAAAATAGTACCAATATGCTTCTGTAAGAAATTTAAATAAAATAGAATTCTTTTGTGTGTACCATAAATCTGTTGTCCAATTGCCTCCTGTAATGAGAGAGGAAAGATTTCTATGTCTTAACGTAAAGAGAGCTGAATTATTAAAAAAATCTTTTGGAAGCATTTTGGGTATCAAATATGTTGGTTCAATCCACATGCCACCATACCGATATAAAAGCTCAGCACATAGTATATCGGAAAACATAGACAAATCGATTAGATTTGCATTAAATTTTTGGATGATAGTATCAGTCAGTGTCACATAGTTCATACAGTTATCCAGTGTGATCAAATATAAAGAGGTTTTATCAGGTGGCAGATTTTGTTGTATGCTTTTGAGGCATAACTGCATTACTTCGGGTAGTGTTTCCGGTTCATCAGGTAAAAATAGCCATACAGGAGTTTTTTGTTCCTCATTTAAAGTATTGATGGAATGGTATGCATTATCAATATTCTGATTTTGATATAATGTCAATACAGGAGCTAAAGCTAACCGTGTGTATCTTGAGATTAAATCCGCTTTGTTCTGTTTTTTGAAAAAATCTTCAGGTGTCATCATTTTTACAGGTATTTCGGCTATTTTTTCGTTTTGTAAAAATAACCATGTTCTAAAAAGCCTTTCGGATAAAAATCCCATAATACGTTTTTGATAATCATCATAGTCGGAAACATCCACTCTTTTCTCAACTTCAAATAAAATATCAAACAGCCATGTGCAATATCTGTTAAATATTTCTTTTTTTGTAATCCACATATTGGCATAAGTAATAAAGGAAATACTCATGGCATAATCAAAGGCAGGAAGATAGGCGGGATATTTTTCGCTAATCACATCCCGGCATAGCAGTAAATCTTTTGCATAATGCTCACGCTTGTACTGTTCATATACATTTAAATCAGGAACTTTTAAACTGCACGGAACAATGATTGGAAATTGCGAAATGATATTTTCGATATCTTCTTTTGGCAAAAGATTTTCTTCGTGGACAAAATAGCGACGATAATGACAGATACCTATCGTATCGCAACTCATATTTTTCCATAGCCAGTATATTCCTGTAAGCTCGCAGTAGCTATTGTTTTTGGCGGAAATGTTATCACCTGTATCATCCGATAGATACCCGAAGGAGGGTTTGCCATATTTTCCAACCTGCAGGGGGATATAGATATCGGAAGGAAGAGGAGATATTTCCTTATGTGTCATCACAAATATTTTAGTATCCATAGTTATTGTTCTCCGATTTTAATAAGGTAATAAGTATATTCTTCTGATTGAATATAATGTGCATCCAAATGATGTTGCAGGAGAAATGCCCTTAATCCTGTATATTCATTTATTAATAAATAGTGTGCATGATATTTTATCATTTTAATCAATGCGGATAAGTCTGGCAGATTCATACATTCTAATAGTCGCTGTATCCCTAATGCAATTACCAGCTGATACGGGTAATCAGGGATAGAGGCAGAACCTTGATAACATATAATCTTATTGTAAATATTATTCCAAACAGGAAAGGAAAGATGTTCATATAAATCAATGCCATCTAATATGGTATTCTTAGGAATGGTATAATCCATGATTGTTCTGGAAATACAACCAATACGCTTGAAAAACATGCCTATATCAAGAATTGCTCCCGGTTCAAGCTGAGCAATCGTTTCTAATGTAACAAACATATCATTTTTATTGGTAATAACAATTTCGTTATATGAATGGTCAATAGGTATAGCCATTGTATGCTCCCTTCATAGCGGTAAAACTTATACTTGATTTATATTATATTTTAGCATATATGATAAAGGTTTGTATAGAAAAAAATAAAAATAGAATGGTTAGATTTTGAATAAAAATATAATAAATAATGTTATAAATCATATTGTTGATAGGCTCATTATATGATATAATTATAAAAGATATAAAATAATATTTCACATAATTCTAATATTCGCAACGATTTTAAAAACGGATATATCGGTCTTTATGAATATTGTGTTGATGTTTGAAAATTAATGATATATGAGGTGAAAGATATGTGTAACAGAAGTATAGCTATTATCACTGCCAGAGGGGGAAGTAAGAGAATTCCAAAGAAAAATATCAAAGAATTTTGTGGAAAACCAATTATGGCATACTCTATTGAGGCGGCTTTGGCGAGTAATCTGTTTGACGAAGTAATGGTATCGACGGATAGTCAGGAAATTGCGGAAATTGCCAAAGCATATGGTGCAAAAGTTCCTTTTATGCGAAGCGAAGAGACATCGAATGATTATGCAGGAACAGCAGATGTTTTATTGGAGGTATTGGAAAAATATAGAGAATTGGGACGGCAATTTACATATATGTGTTGTATCTATCCGACAGCACCTTTTATTACATCAGAAAAACTAATTTCAGCCATGAGCATATTGAAAGAAAAAAAAGCAATAGAGGTAATGCCGGTGGTTCCTTTTTCCTATCCGCCACAGCGATGTTTTGTGATCGATGAGGATATGACAATGAGATATAAGTATGAAAAATACATTTTATCCCGTTCACAGGATTTAGAAAAGTATTATCATGATGCCGGTCAGTTTTATATATATGATGCAACAAAGTTTGAAGAGTTGAAAGGAAAAATATATTCGGGTATTTGTCCGATAATTGTATCCGAGCTGGAGGTTCAGGATATTGATAATTTAAGTGATTGGAAAATTGCAGAGATGAAATATCAACTAATGATAAATAATTCATAAAGGATCGGTTATGGATGCTGTTTGATTGGTATTTATTAGAAATGTAGATGCATAGGAGCATAAAGAATGTGTGATAAAAAAATATTTCTCAGAAAGGCGGAAGAAGAAGATAGCCATTTTTTGTTTGAACTGAGAAATGATGAATTGGTAAGAAAAAGTTCGTTTAAAATATCACCAATCTTATGGGAGACGCATAGGAATTGGCTTGTTCGGGTAATTAATTCTGAAAATGAGCATCTTTATGTTTTGACAGATGGTATTGAATGCTATGGACAAGTAAGGTTATCTGTTTCAGGGGAAGAAGCAGATATATCTTATAGTATCAAAAACGAAGCACGTGGCAGAGGTTTGGGAAAACGGATGCTGAAACTGGCAGAGTCAGTTTTACAGAGTGAAAGGGATATTATGTTTGTTGGAAAAGTAAAAAAAGATAATATTGCATCACAGAAAGTATTTGAACGTCTGGGATATTTGAGAGAGGAAAAAAAGGAATATTACCTTTATACAAAAATGATTAAGGGATGTTTATCAATAGAGAAAAAATAGATTGTCAAAGGATGGAGAAACACTATGGAAGATAGAATTTTTATCAATAATACAGAGATATCACAAGAGAGTAAAACGTATATTATTGCAGAGATGTCAGGAAATCATAATCAGGATTTTAATCGTGCAAAAAAGATTATAGATGAGGCGAAGCAGGCGGGAGCCGATGCGGTGAAACTGCAGACTTATACAGCAGATACGATTACAATTGACTGTGATTCTGATTTGTTTCAGGCAGGAGGATTATGGAAGGGAAAGACACTTTATGACTTATATCAGGAAGCATATACACCGTGGGAATGGCAGAAGGATTTAAAGGATTATGCTAATAGCATCGGATTGGATTGCTTTTCCTCGCCATTTGATTTAACGGCAATTGATTTTTTGGAAAACATGAATGTTCCAGCTTACAAGATTGCTTCCTTTGAAATTAATGATATCCCATTTATTAGGAAGATTGCAAGAATAGGAAAACCAATTATGATTTCTACTGGAATCGCCTTTTTAGAGGATATAGAATTGGCACTGAGGACTTGCGAGGAGGAGGGGAACCATCAGGTAATACTATTAAAATGTGTATCAGAATATCCTGCACCATTTGAGGATGTGAATCTGAATACGATTCCGACATTAAGCAATACATTTCATTGCATTACGGGATTATCAGATCACACGCTGGGTGATGAGATTGCAGTTGCAAGTGTAGCAATGGGAGCGAAAGTTATTGAAAAGCATTTTACTTTGAGGCGCAGTGATGGGGGACCGGATTGTGAATTTTCTATGGAGCCGGAAGAGTTTGCCATCATGACAGAAAAGATTAGACATGTGGAAAAGGCAATGGGAAGTGCAGAATATAAGCTGCCGGAGAGACAGATTCGTGAAAGAAAAGGTTCAAGGTCACTTTTCGTGGTAAAAGATATCTGTAAAGGTGAGGTATTTACAGAAGAGAATGTGCGCTCTATAAGACCGGGGGTAGGAATGCATACTAAGTATTATGAGGATATTCTTGGCAAGAAAGCCAGGATAGATTTGAAAAAAGGTACGCCAATGGAATGGAAATATGTATCAGAATGATTTATCATTAATCAAGCCTGACAATATTATGATAAATTCCATTCCGGATATCTTTGTCCACCATTTCAAACACATCATCAAATCTCAGTGTGCGAACTATGACACCTGCTATATTTTGCAGTATCATCTTACCCTGTTCCAGCAGATTTTTTTCCAAACCAGTAAAATCAGTAATGACAGTTCTGTTAAGGTATCTGACATACATAGAATAAGTTCTCGTGCTCTCATTGTGATTCTCATCAATATACGGTGCTGTAAAATTCTTTAAAAATCTGTATGGAACATTGTCTACTTCCTCAACATAGTGAACAAAGGTAAAGCAGTTGGTGAGATTCACATCTATTGTAAGCATTTTTGATTTTTCTTTGTGACAAAGGTAATGAAATGGTGTATCTCCGGCAAAAGAATTACTGTCGTTCATCTGGTAGAGGATGTCGGCATCTTTTCCCCATACGGCAAAGGAATAAATGGGATGCTTTGTGCGCACGAAATCATTGCGTTTAAGTGCTAGCTGGCTTAAAGAGCCTGTTTTAGACTTAGTCTTGTAATAATCCCATGCGATTCCCTTACAAAAGTCCCAATTATAGGTAGGAAAAAGTATATTGCCATTTTGACCAACCTTTTCTTGCAATAGATTAATAAGGCAGTTAAAGTCAAAGACAACTCCTGACTGCATACAATTCCATGCTAATTGTTCAACATTGGATGCAATGAGCAGGGTGTCTCCGCTTTCAATACAGAGTTCATTCACAAAATCCTGTGGTAAAATATAAAGATTGTTATTATTCAATGTAGTACCTCCCAATATGCAAATAGTGTCAATATAGCGGCTGCATCTTATACAGCTTTTAGTAAATCATTATTTTGCAATTTATCAATAATCGGTAATAGTGAAACAGCCGGTTCACCAATTATGTTACTGATATCAATTAAATCATTGGAGCCATCTGCATAGGCGATAAAATTAGTCATGGCACGAATTTCATCATAACTTCCCTTTTGGCTGATAGTTGGATAAAGTCCGCGCTTGCCAAGCTGAGGTTCACATAGACACTGAATCTGATAATGATAATTAGCCTCAAGTACTTGTATACATTGTTGATATACTTGATATGCTCCGTCCAGACCGGAAGGAGATATCAATTCTAAATTATCCTTTGAGGTATGGTATTCAGGATACTCACCATATTTTGAACGACAAATGGCGCATACAGGTAGGTCAACACCAGGAGCATTATACTGTCTTTCATCAGAGCCACGATTAAGGAAGGTATATTTTTTGTAGTCAGGATAGTAAAAGTCCAGTACATTTTTGGCTACCCGGTCAGCCAGAGTAGTCCCGTATCTTGATGAAATATAAGAAAACGTCCGGTCATCACCTACACATGATATATTAAAACCGGCAATGGTATTTTTTTTCATAATATCAAGATTACGGCTTAAATAAGTGATGGAGCCTATGGTTTCAGGAATAAAAACAATCCTGTAGGTATAACGGCGTTTTTTCAGACTGCTTAACCATTTTGCAAGGTGAATGGTAACACTCGGACCGGATAATTCATTATTCGCCATGGAAGGATGGCATACATAGGTAGATAAAAGAATTTCCTCTTCACTATCACCAGGAATGATAATTTCGCCGTAGGTGAGACTGCCATCTTTCAATTCACTATCAATATATACATGATAAGTATCATCCGGGAGTGATTGTTTTTGCGTTTCTGTCATACAGAATCCGGAACGCTCTTTATAATAAGAAGTGACATATGGTATAACATCAGGCTGGTCAGGCTGCGTGTATATCATTTTTTTGAGTTCATCTAGAGACACTTCTCTATCAAGAGGCAGCGAATATCCCATCACATGGAGATTCGTATTATTAAAATCAATGATCTTTTCACCGGCTGAATTTTTTATCCACGCATCACGGATGTTCCATTCTTTTGGAACTGTCCAGTCGAATACCTGTGTACCGGATGGTACTTCATAGATTTTGATATTGTCGTATACTTCTTTCAGGGTGCCTAGTGTTTTGCGTACACCATTTCCTGTAATGCTTCGGCAATAAGGAAACATTTTCACGCATAAATCGTACATTTCTTGTCCTATACTCATAATGTCCTCCACTGATAATAATATTATTTTGAGTGATTAATTTTGATATAATAACCTTTTTAATTTGATTTTGCGCCTAAGTAATGTATTGGAATCAATAGGGTAGACGGTTAAATTTTTCATGATGACAGATAAACTCTTGTGAGTGATGATATTTTTAGTCTGCCACCAGTTCAATGATTCCTGCATTTGTGTGCATCAGAAAAGCAACCTCTGCAGTGTCTGATATAGCAGGTGCAGGAGCTTTGTCTTTAAATAATAGCCATCCGTTATTGGTCAGTGCAGCAATAGCAGTATCAATATGTTCAACCGCGTAGCATATATGGTATGGTGTGTTGACATATTTTTTCAACAAAGGATAAATGTCGGAGTCTCGTTCAGGGCATACCAGTTCAATGGTTATTCCACCATTTTCCATAAAGCAAATGTGGGATTTTCTGACGGCATCATAGTATACATCCTTTGTCAGTTCGTATCCCAGCGTATTGAATAATGGTATGGATTTGTCAATTTTTTTTACTAAATAGCCTATATGATGAATCTTCAACTTGATACCTCCATATCACAGAATGCTTGGCGCATAAGGATCTGTTCATTAATAAATTAATCAATTTATCTTTTTCAGGATGCTGTCAATCATGTCACCGACATTTTTCATATCAACAATTTCAGTGATGGAAAAGCTGATTGAAAATTCAGACTGAATGGCAGCAAACAGATTGATATGTGTCAGGCTGTCCCATGCATCAATGGTGCTGGCATCGGTTGAATCATCAATCACCAAATCATCCTCTCCAAAAATATCTCTAAAAATTTCCTGTAATTTTTCTAAAACGAATTCTCTGTTCATTGTTCTACCTGTTGGCAAATTACATGTATACATAATGGGTTACATATGTAATTTGCGAGCTCCTTTCGAATGATTTTTGAAATTATAATATTATTGCTTCTTGATAATTCCGGCATATATTGTTCTTTCACCTTGAGGTATTTTAAGAGACTCCATTGCCTTTTCTACTGTCACACCAAAAGATTCCATGACATTTTTAATATCAATTACCTTTGTTTCCTGTTCTTTCTTGTCAATCAAAGCCTGGATTCCGTCGCTCATCTTCTTCACTCCTTCCTCTGTGTTCTTGAATTGATACTTTCTTTCAGATGTCTTTGGAAATTTCTCATAATCATACCGATCTGATTGCACAAATATCTCCATCAAATCGGCAATATCTGCAAGTTCCTTTGTGCTGCGGTCTTTTACTTTGGCATTCACATAATATTCTCTCATACCATTATAAACCACATTGTTTGTTCCACTGATTACCCGATCAATCTTATACCACATTTTCCCTTTTCCAAACATATCAAATGCGGATATAAAGATTACTATAACATCCGGCACATCACTAAATTTCTTTGTTCCCTTTGCGGTTTCATTAAGCATTACAGCTGCTGCATTAAAGAGCACCCTTTTTTGATGGTCGTCATCATTGTTCTTTTGAACCTCTATGTTTACTTTGGCTCCCTTTTTTCCTAGAGGAGAATCCGAAAGCAATTCTGCCTCAACTTCAAATATAGGAATTACATCTGCAAGTGCATCAAGCCTTACACCTCTGCCCTGCAAGCTTGCTATGGTATTCTGTGGGATTACTCTAAGCACCTTAACCGGATATTGAAGTATTGTAGAAATAATCTCTTCACAAACCTCTAGTGATTCTCCCATTTTATTAAAGAAAATATCATCAATGGGATTTAACTGCTTTGCCTGTTCTATTGCCTCTGGTGAAGGCTGTACTTCTCGTTCTGATTTCCTTTCTGCCTGCATCTTTACAAGTTTTTCCTGCAAAAGTTCTATCTGTTGTATAATTTCTTCTTCCGTCATTAACAGTCTCCTTAATCAAAAATATAGCAGATTTTTACCATGCTTTTACTATTATCATTTTAACATGAAAGTTGCAAAGTGACAACAAAATCATAACCTTTCCAGCACCAAGGAATAAATTCTTGTACACTTCCCTGATTTACCCACATCTATTATTTTATGGATAACTATCTATTTGTGGATAATTTTTTCATTCAACAGATGCAATTATTTGTATATCATTATTGTACCATATATACTTCTGTTAGTTAAGTAATTTTTGTTCTATCATAAATGGATTTACGGGAACTCATCATTACATACCGGACTGGTTTTCTGCGGTTTGCGCTTGCATTGAGCCGTCTTTGTGCTAGAATATATTTAGGCGGATACCGCCTAAATAGGGAGGAAGCAGGAAGATATGAAGGGAAAATCAATGAGAATAAAAACCGCACTGGAGGTACCAGCATGATAGGAATACGAACCGATGCTAACGGAAAAATTGCAATGGGGCACATGATGCGTTGCATGTCAATTGCCGGACAGTTGTCGAAGCGGCAGCAGGAGGTGATTTTCATTATTTCAGAAAATGATTCGGAACAATTGATCACAGAAAATGGATTTCAGTGTATATGTCTGAATAACCATTATAATGAAAAAGAAGCGGAGACAGATACTGTCATCAGGTTGATACAGGAATATCGGATTGAAAAAATGATTGTAGATTCATATGAAGTCACGAAACAGTATCTTGAAAAGCTGCGAGAGGCTGTATACCTGATTTATATTGATGATATCAATGCTTTTAAATACCCTGTGGATATGTTGATTAATTATTCTTTTAATACAACTGATGAGGTATATCGTTCAAGGTCATATGATACCGACAGGACAAGAATGCTGTTAGGTGCAGAGTATGTACCACTGCGGGAAGAATTTGGCGGAGAAGCAATAGCAATTAAAAAGCGGGCGGAAAGCCTGTTTATTACTACCGGAGGTGCTGACGAGTTTGACATGATTACGGATATAGTGTGTGGGCTTAATCAATCCGATTGCAGAGACATGAAGAAGTATATTGTTGCAGGAAAATTTTACAAATATAAAGATAAATTAGAGGAATTGCGCAGGCAGGATTCATATATTGAATTTTATATGGATATCCCTGATATTGATAAAGTAATGCGAAAAGGAGATATTGCAATTTCAGCGGGTGGGACGACACTGGCGGAGTTATGCTCCTGCGGTATTCCGACAATCTGCTTTACAATGGCTGACAATCAGTTAGCAAGTGTCACGGAGTATGCTAAAGCAGGGCTTATGTATTGTGTGGGTGATATCAGAGGGGAAGGGGCAAAAAATGCTGCGGTCAGGAAAA
>CACXFV010000035.1 GCA_902767015.1 uncultured Lachnospiraceae bacterium
ATTACCTGATATGAGATTTCTTTTGCTTAAATATAGTAATATTATACATTTTGATTGTCATTAAATCAACTGTTAAATTACTTCTGCAGCATTGAGGAATAAATTTTTTTATTATCTTTTCTCAAACCCAATTTTGACTTTTTCGCTGTTATCCTCATCTCTTTGTATTTTTTTAAATCGAAAGATATTTTGCGAATGGCGGTATGCCGAATTGTTACACTTAATATCATTCCCGCAGGAAATAATGCGCTAAGAAAGGGTTGATAATTGTCAGACTTTCACATATACTTAAGACAATGTAGTAAGTGTGAATGCAAAATGGGTTTATGAAGGAGTGAGACGAATGGCAAAGAATGTGGCAATCGGTATTCAGAATTTTGAGACCATGATTCAACGTGATTGCTTTTATATTGATAAAACGTACCTGATCAAGGAATGGTGGGAGAGTGGTGATGATGTTACACTTCTTGCCAGACCGCGTCGGTTTGGAAAGACATTGAATATGAGTATGCTGGAGACGTTTTTTTCTAACAAATATGAAGATAGAGGAGAGTTGTTTGAAGGACTGGTCATATGGAAGGAAGAAAAGTATAGAGAACTTCAGGGAACATATCCGGTCATCAGCCTATCTTTTGCCGGAATAAAGGATGATAACTGCAGTGAAGCAATTCAGTCTATCTGTGACTTGATTAAAGAACAGTATTTTCTTCATGAAGAATTAATGAAATCGCAAGCATTGCTGGAGGAAGAAAAGTCCATATTTGAGCAGATGAAGTCAGAAATTTCAAGGGAAAATGCCAAGAAAGCCATTTATTATTTGTCTTCTTTTTTATACAAACATTATGGCAAGAAAGTCATAATCCTGTTAGATGAATATGATACGCCCATGCAGGAGGCTTATGTAAATGGATATTGGGAGGAATTCACATCATTTATTAGAAATCTGTTCAATTCTACTTTTAAGACGAATCCGTATATGGAAAGAGCCATTATGACAGGGATTACAAGAGTCAGCAGGGAATCCGTTTTCTCAGATTTGAATAATTTGGCGGTGGTTACGACAACCAGCAGCAGATATGCTACCTCCTTTGGGTTCACGGAGGAGGAAGTATTTGCGGCTATGGATGAACGTGGGATGACAGACAAGGAGGGAGTAAAATATTGGTATGATGGTTTTGTTTTTGGCGATGTCATGGATATGTATAATCCATGGTCAATTATCAATTATCTGAAAGAAGGAAAGCTGTCTACCTATTGGGCGAATACCAGCTCTAACAATCTGGTGGGAAAACTCATCAGGGAAAGTGATGTGGACTGCAAGAAGCTGTTTGAAAAGCTCCTTTTAGGAGAGGCAATCGAGGTACCGGTTGATGAACAGATTGTCTATCATAATCTGGATAATAATGAGGAGGCTATTTGGAGTCTTCTTCTGGCAACCGGCTATTTAAAGGTAGTGGCTTATCAGCCACGAGAATATTACACAGGAAACGAATATGTCATCTATCAGTTGGCATTGACGAATGAAGAAGTGAAAAAAATGTTTTACCGGATGGTCAGTGACTGGTTTGGGAGTGTGAAGGGAAGCTATAATGACTTTATCAAAGCATTGCTTCAGGGAAATTTAAAGGCGATGAATACTTATATGAACCGGGTTTCCCAGAGTATTTTCAGCTACTTTGATACGGGAAGGGGACCATTAGGGGCAGAACCGGAGCGTTTTTATCACGGCTTTGTGCTGGGATTGTTGGTAGACTTGTCCGGTGAGTATCAGGTTCGTTCTAACAGAGAAAGTGGGTTTGGCAGGTATGATGTGATGATTTATCCGAAAAGGCAGATGAATAAAGCGGCTTTCATTTTAGAATTTAAAGCGCATGATCCGGAGGATGAGAAAGAATTAAAGGATACCGTGCAGGCAGCGCTACATCAGATTGAAGAAAAGAACTATGCAGCGGAGCTTCAGGCATTGGGATTTAGTGAGGATTGCATTCACAAATATGGATTTGCTTTTGAAGGGAAAAGGGTGCTTATTGGAACGAGTGGGTAAGGAACTGTTCATTAATAACTTAATCATTTTTTCTGCTGAAATACCATAAGCGCAAGCATTTCAGCAGAAAAACTGTAAAGTTTAATTATGAACAGTTCCTAAGAAAGATTGGTGACAGCAGAAGGTCATCTTTTTTATCTCAGAAAATGATTCGGAAAAATTAATTATAGATAATGGATTTCAGTGTTAGGTGCAGAGTATATACCACTGCGGGAAGAATTTGGCGGAGAAGCAATAGTAATTAAAAAGCAGGTGTCACGGAGTATGCTAAAGCAGGGCTTATGTATTGTGTGGGTGATATCAGAGGGGAAGGGGCAAAAAATGCTGCGGTCAGGAAAA
>CACXFV010000036.1 GCA_902767015.1 uncultured Lachnospiraceae bacterium
CAATGTCATTCAGTTAAGGGCGTTTGAGCCAATCCGATATAGAATAACCGTTTAGTTAAGACAATCGGGTATGGATTGATACCATGTTTTAGAAATGTACCTTGAAAATATAAGCTCTGATAGGAATTCTTTTTTGCCCAACCGGGTAAAGAATGCTCTGTACGGAGAAATAACAGCGTGCGAAACAGACAGGTGTGTACACCTGCCGAATTTGGCGTTATAATAAAAGAGTCAGGCGATTAAGCTGCGCGGTAGAGGAAGCTCTTGGCTGATTGAGGTTTTATCTTTCTTGGCGCAGATCGGTTCGGTCTAATGGGGATTAGAAATCTGCCGATAAACCTGCACACATTTATTTCGTCATCGTTTCGCTTGAGGTATGCTTTGCATATGCAGGCAGCGGTGGCGAAATTTATTTTGTAATCATGCTTCGTATTCTTCCCTGACTGCTTTGTTACAGCTATGTGGTGTGCGATCGCCTCGCAGAAGTTATATACGATCAGACGAGCCCATGCTTCCTGTTCAACATACTCGCGTTTCTTGCAATGAAAATGAACAAGGTCGATTGTGTATTTTAGGTCGCGGAATGAATTTTCCTGACCCCATCGGTAGTGATATAGTTCCTTGATAACGTCAGGAGGAAATTCACCACGATCAAGGTTTGTTGCCAGATATTCGAACTGTCCCGAAGCAACCTCGATACAAAGTATTCTCAGCTTTAGGGGAAAGTACGGATTGTCTTTCTCGTAGAGATCGAACTTATTGCGGGAAACAAAGGTGTATGTCTGACGGTTTTCCTTAACGTGATTCGTCTGTTTCCATGTGAGAGTGGTTTCGATATCACAGTCGAATTCGCCATTCGCCTTATAGGGGAATTCATATGTTGAGATAATGCCGTTGCTGCCATCATCTTTCAGGCGAATGATGAATTTCTGACCTGATCTTAGCAGATGTGCAAAAAGATTATATCCCTCGTAGCCTCTATCAGCCATTATGATGGCTTTTGCATTGAGAGAAAGTCGATCTATCATAGTGTTGAATGCCTGCCGTTCATGACTTTTACGATCAGGCTCAAGAACACAGTCGATATAGATGCCGTTAAGGATATCAAAGAAAGTATTGAGATGCAGCTGGTTATAGCCACGCTTGTCAGCATTCTGATGATATGACTCTGTGTCCTCCGGATTGTACGGGATATTGATATCAGAGCTGTCACAGGCGAGAAGCCTGTATCCTTTGAAAGTTTTTGGTGCATCAATTCCTATGAGCGTTTCAGTAAAGATGCAGAAAAGAAACTTTAAGGCCTCTGGGGAAACCTTGGCTCGTTGCTGACAGAATGCTGATTTTGTGGGAGTGTCATCCTTAAAATCAAAATGCTTCATCAGTTCGTTCTGTAGGGAACCGCCATCCATTTGCAGGCATATGTTAATGAATTTTTCAAAAGTGATTTTTCGGTTACGTGTAAAATCCTTATCAGGATTCATCAAATAGAGCCACTTGACGGAATCAAGTTTTGCAATGCAATCGAGCAGAGCTTTTTTGACAGTTGCGACATAAGTTTGATCGTTCATATGGAACCTCCTCGTAGTATTGTGAGTGAACAGATACTCCTCACTACAAGGGCGCGTTATTCGCTGTCCCCTTATTAGACAGCGAATAACGCGCCGCACAAATCGTCCGGCTTGTCAATACTCTTTTGAAATTTTCTTGCTGGAATTTGTTACAAAAAAATAAGGCTATGAGATTTTCTCATAGCCCATAGAATTGCTTAACTGAATGACATTGCTTTTTTATTAAGCAAATTTCCTGCTATTAAAAGCAAAATTCCTGAAACAATAAATAAAGAAGACAAGATATAATTTTGATTTACTACAAACATCAATATTCCTGCTAATATTTCAAGTAAAAATGCACAATTTAATAGTTTTTTTGACATAATATACCCTTTCAAAAATATCATTTCTAGAATCTCTTTCTCAATATTTCTCTTTCACTATTTGAAACTTCTAATGTATCCATTGCTTCCTCTAAATGATATTTTCATATGTTTCATGATATTTTTTATGTTTTTATACAACGTATCCAATACTGCTTCTTTTTCCTTTTCTACGGCATATTCCTTTGCATAATCTTCTACTATCTTACACACAATCTCACGTCCTTTCTCTGTGTCTTTGTAAAACTTAAGTGCTTCACAAAAAGCCGGAAACCTTTCATCATCCACTGAGCTTTGTGAAAGAAACAACTGTAATAACTTTGACTTATCTGTATCATCTTTGACAACTGTGTTGGCAAATAATATTTCTTCCCCATCATCAACAGGAATATATATTCATCTCCAACTTTTTTACACCTTGTTACCTGTGTTATTGTCTGATTTGAATTTAACGCATCGTATTCTGTAATATAAATAACTCTCACCTTTGGAATATCCGCAAATTCTGTTCCCTTTGGGGTATTGTTTACTGTTATGACAGAAGCATGATATCTTACCCTTCTTACATCGTCATTCTGATCTCCCTTTTGGACCTCAATATTGATCAGTGTTCCATCCGGCATTTCACATAAAACATCCAGAATTACTTCCCGGAACAAACTAATCATTGTCATCTGTGGTGTTACCCTGATCACCTTTATTGTATTATCTCCAAGCATTGTCTGTATAATTTCCTGACATACATCTACTCTCGACGCTATCAGTCTGAATAATACATCATCAATTGCTCTTAATTTTTTTGCTCGTTCTTTTACCGCCAAACTGTATTCTGTTCCCATTTTTCTCCTTTCAAAATTAATGTACCTCCCAACTCTGTATGATTAAATTATAAACTTTTTAAGGGCGTATTACAATATTATTTTTGGTAGATTTAGATGAAATATCTTTATCAATACCTCATGTTCAAAGCAAAAACTCAATATCCCTCATTTACCACATCCTCTTTACAATAGTTATTGAATGTGTAAATATATCTACCTTTTCCGTATTGGTCGAATTTACAGATAAAGATTACATAGCTTTTCTTAAGGCTTGCATACTCTTCACCTTTATCTATGAAAAACATAAAGTTATCAACAATCGTTAATTCTTCAAATTCATTTACAAATAATTAAACCTCCGCCTTTTCTTCAAACAAAGTAACATCTTCATAAACTCAAATTTGTATTTGACATTCATATTGCGAGATTATGTTCCATTCAACTGGTCATATTCTTTCGATTTCAAACTCCGATTCTTTTATAATTTTTAGATTCACCAACGTTAAAATATCCTGCTTTCCGAAGGATTCCTGTATATCAACTATGATTAGTTTATCAATGCCCTCATCAAGATCATATCCTCTTGGTCTTCCAGTCGGTGCTGAAAGCCATGTGCCGCCATCCGGCGTATAAAATCCATGATTTATCCTAAGAGTACCTCTGATAACATGAATACAAAACCTATTTATTCCCTTTTCAACTGGAATCATTAGCTGATGCTGCCCCTTCAAGTAGTTTAATCCTCATTGTGTTTCTTTCATACTGTATCACCACCCTTCCCATGCTTTAGGAATCTCCGATAAGTTAAATCTATCCCAAATGCTCCGAGCGGAGCCGTAAGTAGTATTGCAATAACCGATACCGTAAGTACAATCTGCCCGCAAGGAAGTCCCATTGAAAGCGGAAGTCCTCCAATCGCCGCCTGTACAGTTGCCTTCGGTGTATAAGCAATCATGCAGAATAGCTTCTCCTTCATGTTCAGCTTCGTTCCTAAAATACATACAAATACACCTAACATTCTAAACAGGAGCACACCGAACAGAAGAAGAACCGCGCTCACACCAGCAGACAACGCACTGTCTATGGCAACAGAAGCCCCCACAAGCACAAAGAGGAATATCTCAGACATCACCCACATCTTGTTATATTTCACGGACAGTTCTTTTGCAAAATGCGATCCCCATTTTTTTATCCCGATTCCTATTGCCATGATGGCGATCAGAGAAGCAAAAGGAATCATCTTGAAACTGTCCTCAAATGTTGATAAGGCAAATGCTACCGCAAGAACAACGATAGCCTTAACCGTTGCTCGTATATTGATCTTTGAAAACCATTTTACGAACAGAAAACCTGCGATTAGCCCAACCATGATCCCGGTAAGGATACTGACAGGGATGTTTATATAATGCAGGATTGACACCTCTCCTCCCTGTGCAAGCCCAGTAAATGTTGTGAACATCACAATAACAAAAACATCATCAACCGATGCACCCGCAAGAATCATCTGAGGAATCCCCTTGTCTGTCCCATACCCCTCATCTATAAGATTTATCATACTTGGCACGATAACCGCTGGCGAAACGGCTCCTATAACCGTTCCCATGATTGCGGCATCAAGCACTGATATATTCAAAAGTATCGGAGCCAGAACAACCATCCCCACAATTTCAAAACACGCAGGAACAAAGCACATGAGAACTGCCGGTCTTCCCACCTTCTTCATATCCGAAAGATCCAGCTTAAGCCCTGCGCGTATCAAGATCACGATCAATGCGATCCTTCTGATATCCACAGACACATCAAGAACAGACTGATCGATCAGATTCAATGCATAAGGACCAATAATAATTCCCGCAATGATCATACCAAACAAGCTAGGGAACCGTATTTTCTTACAAATCCATCCCAGAAGCAGACCTGACAACATGATTACAGATAAACTGATCAGCATAATACATACCTCCTTTGTAATGCAGAAAAGCTGATAATTTCTGCACCAAAATAATAGATGCAGAAGTCATCAGCTTAATAAGCGGTTTAAGCAGGTATACTGCTTCGGGAGACTTCATTCCCGAAATTTACTAATAAAATTATATCACCAATTTGTTGATGTGTATAGCACTATTTCCGATATTCATAGCACAAAAAATTAAAGAATAATGAACTCTACAAATTCCGATTGAATAAATAAAATTATATTCCATTTCACATATCCTTACAACCTATTTTATTGATTCAGCAACCTCAACCATTCTTTTCATTATCTCATCTTCTCACCAAATCCAGCGCCGTAAAACCTCTCTTTCCCATACCCACCCTCAGATACAGCAATCATTATGCACTTTCATTTTTGACAAAACCAATCCTTCTACCCCGCTCTTTTTGCCATCGCTTGATTCGAAAAAAAGAAATCTAGTTTACTCCATCAACCATTCCATTACAACCATTGAGTTGCAAAACACAATCTTTCTATAGAGAATCCTTCCCCTCAGAATCATTAACCAATCCAAATCCTTCCCTTAAAGTCCTTCTTCTCAGAATACTTCCCACAACCTCTCCAGCGTCGTTTTGGCGTCGCTATCTTCCTGTTCAGTGCTTTTAATCCCCCCTCTTTCCCCATAGATACCGAACCAATCTCTATTTTCTAAAAA
>CACXFV010000037.1 GCA_902767015.1 uncultured Lachnospiraceae bacterium
GGCAGGCTTGAGGGCAGGCTTGAAGGCAAATTAGAACTTCTTTTTGACTTTGTCCAAAACAATATTATTACTATTGATGATGCTGCAAAACGTCTTAACCTTACAAAAGAAGAATTTGAAACAAAAATGCAGGAATATCAAAGTTCTCTTTAGTTTCATCCCGCATTACCTCTTCTATTTTATAAAGTCACAAAACGGGTAGGAGGAATTTCTCATAACTGAGAAATTCCTCCTACCCATTTTTCTCCTTAATAATCATTGTAAAATCGTTAAAAAATCGCTTAATTTCATCTAAAATGATTATCATCATTATTATTTTACTTTTAAAGGAGGACAATATTATGTCGAAAAAAGGAGAAAACATCTATAAACGCAAGGATGGACGCTGGGAAGGCCGATATATCAAAGGCTACGAAACAGACGGCAAAATCAGATATGGTTATATTTATGCAAAATCTTACTCTGATGCTAAAAACAAACTGCTGCTGGCAAAAGTCAGTACTACCGGAAAGAGCAGCGGAAATAAAGATATTAACGGAAATATTACCTATCAGGAATTAACGGAAAAATGGCTTAATTTTACAAAGCTGCATGTCAAAGAGTCCACCTATGTACGCTATAAAGCAACCATAGAAAATCACCTTATTCCAGCGATTGGCGACTATAAGCTGCGGAGAATCAATACGAAATTAATGGAAAATCTGGTGCATACCATGAAAACAAACGGCAGACTGGATGGCACCGGCGGCTTATCTCCCAAAACAATTTCCGATACCATTACCATTATCAAAAGTATTTTTAACTATGCAAGGTACAATGATTATGAAGTGAACTGTAATCTCAAAATGTTGTCAATTAAAAAGGAATGTCCGGAGATATCCGTTATATCTCATGAGGAACAGATGCTTCTTAAAAAACTGCTAATATGTGATATTGACCTGTGCAAGGCAGGCGTCCTCTTAAGTATGTATACCGGAATACGAATCGGAGAATTATGTGCACTAAAATGGGAAAATATTGATTTAGAGAATAAAGTTCTAACGGTGATGTGCACCATGCAGAGAGTGAAGATTACAGAATATGAAAGTTCCCCGAAAGACAGCAGAACAATCGTAACAGGCAAGTCAGACGGTAAGACCAAATTGATTATCACTGAACCCAAAACAAAATCCTCTATCCGAAGGATTCCTCTCCAAAATTATATCGTAGATATCCTCTCTCCCTTTCAAGCTTCTGCTGATGCATTTTTTCTCACCGGAAAAACGGACAAATACATAGAGCCTCGCACCATGCAGAATCATTTTAAACGCTATCTCAAAGACTGTCATATGAAAGACATTAATTTTCATGCGCTTCGTCATACATTTGCAACAAGATGTATCGAATTGGGATTTGAGGTAAAAAGCCTTAGTGAAATTCTCGGACATTCCAGTGTGAATATCACATTAAACAGATATGTCCACTCTTCTTTTGAACTGAAGAAACAAAATATGAATAAATTACTATTCTAAGCTATTAATGAACAGTTCCTTATATACTGTCAAAGGGCAGCCCATTGGATGGCTGCCCTTATTCTCCTTATTCCACCAGGTCAAGTCAAACGTTATTTCGTCTTTCTCGCTATATTGTGACTGTCAAGAAGCTCCTTCTTAAGCCGATACAATTTGTCCGATAAATCCACATACACATTATGCGGATTGACCAGTCTCCTTGTCTCATCCCAGAGTGTCTCCTGCTGGTTTTTACAATATTCCTGAATCTCCATTGTCTTCGGGGATTCATATACACATACACCCTTTTTAAATACGGGTATCAGTATCTCTTTGACGGTAAATACCCCCGCCTCTAAAAGCGTCTTCTTCCATGTTTCAATCGGGTCAAAAATCAGCAAATCCTGATTCTCATCTATCATCTCTCCCGCCAGTGCAATAAGGTCGGCAAGAATCTTGCCATTCTTCTTATCATATAACCGGAATACCGTTTTATTGCCCGGATTGGTAATCTTAACCGTATTCTCCGATAATTTTATCTTCGGGATAAACTCTCCTGTCTCCTTGTCCATAATCGCTGCCAGCTTGTACACACCACCGAAGGACGGACAATCTTTTGATGTGATAAGGTTGGTTCCTACGCCCCATGATGTAATCTGCGCTCCCTGCGCCTTTAAACTGTCAATCAGATATTCGTCCAGATCACTGGAAGCAGAGATGACTGCATCTGTAAATCCTGCCTCATCTAACATTTTTCTCGCTTTCTTTGACAAATAGGCAAGGTCGCCACTATCCAGACGGATACCATAGAACGTGAGAGGAATCCCCTGTTCGCGCATTTCCTTAAACACTCTGATGGCATTTGGTACACCGGAGCGAAGTGTATCGTAGGTATCCACAAGCAGTATGCAGGCTGAAGGGTAAAGGTCTGCATAGGTCTTAAAGGCCGTATATTCATCCGGAAAACTCATAATCCAACTATGCGCATGGGTTCCCTTGACCGGAACTTCAAACATTCTTCCCGTGAGGACATTGGAGGTGCCGATGCACCCTCCAATCATGGCGGCTCTGGCACCATAAATGCCGGCATCCGGTCCCTGTGCCCTGCGCAATCCAAACTCCATGATGCCATCCCCCTTTGCCGCATAGGCAACTCGCGCCGCCTTAGTGGCAATCAGGCTCTGATGGTTGATGATATTAAGAATTGCCGTCTCCACCAGCTGTGCCTCCATAATCGGCGCCACTACCTTGACTAATGGCTCCATTGGAAATACCACAGTTCCCTCCGGTATGGCATAAATATCTCCCGTAAAATGAAATGAGCTTAAATAATCAAGAAAATCCTCGTCAAATATCCCCAGATTCCTGAGATAATCGATGTCATTATAAGTAAACTTTAACTTCTTAACGTAATCTATGACCTGCTCTAAACCGCACGCAATGGCAAAACCGCCATCATTGGGATTTCTTCTGTAAAATGCATCAAATACTACCGTCTCATTGTTACCACTCTTAAAATATCCCTGCATCATTGTAAGCTCATACAAATCCGTCAGTAATGTTAAACTTCTCGCCATATTATTCCTCTTTTCTTTAAATACTTATCTATTGTGAGCCGCTCAAATTGCTCTAACTTCATCTTCCGTAAAACCTATATATTTTGCAAATATGGAAGGATTGATAATAGTAAGTTCCCATGAAAAAACTCCTTTCTCATTTTGTCAACTGTTACCAGTTTAACATAAAGAGAGCCGTGATATCAACCTTTCTCAAAAATTTTCCAACTCCTCATAATATTGTGCCATCCTGTACTCTGCCATCATTATCCATGCACTGTCACTGGCTATCAGCGGATAAGCTCTGTCTGCCGACAACTCCTCATAGGTTTGAATATATCGGTCAAATCTCTCCCCATCTCCCATGACAGCAGCGGCATATGCCACCACACCCCAATAATAGTCAACCTCTCCCCCTACGTAATAATCCAATTTTTCCCATTCAAAATGTTCACAAAATTCATGGTACAAAAACGTTGCCTTTTCTTCGTCTGCCAGTCCATAGATGATGGGATAAAGCTGCGATACTGCATCCGGATAAAATACATCCCAGTCAAATTCCGTATAATCTTCATTATTTTGATTGAGATGCATACTGTAGTATCCATCCTTCCACCATAAGGTATCAAAGTATGCTTTCATTGTACGATAAGCCTCTGATGCCTTTTGCGTTCTCTCTTCATCCTCATACACATACTGATAAATCAGTGCTGCACACTTCAATCCCTCGTACACTTCAGAATTATCCATAAGATATTTAAGTTGATAATCAGGCTTTGTAATCGTATAGCCATCACTCATTGTCGCAAACATTGCATCAAAAATCAGGTTAAATGACGCTTCCTTCTCTTTGATATAATCGTAATCTCCTGTCGTGACACAATAATGATAGAGTGTAATGATGAATAACGCCGCGTAGGAATCCGTGGAATCATACTGACCGTAGGCCTGTTCCTTCTCTACTTTTCCCTCCTCATCCAGAAATTCCATATAATCATACATGGTACCCTTAAGACCATTATAATCTTCCTGAATGTTAATTCTCTCAAAATACCAGTCAAGATACATTTTTACACACAGTACGTCGTTTACATCGGCTCCACTTAATAAAATGGCATTGGCAACCTCAGACGAAAAATAAGGATTTACCAACAAAACATTTTCCTCTTCTGCCATGCGGTTCACAAACAGACCATTGTCAAGTCTTTGGCTTAAAATCCATTCCTTTTCCTTTTCCGCCTTTGCATAGTAGACAGGCGATACCGGCTCCTTGACCGTTACCTTACAGAAATATTCCTTTTTGTCAAGTACTGCCACAATCTCTGTCTCTCCTGCCTTCACTGCCGTAACCTGACCTGTTGCAGAGACCTTGGCAATTTCTTCATCCCTGCTGCGTAGTACCCCTTGCTCACTGTTTTTATTATATAATGTAACCGACTTTGAGTGACCTTCATAGAGCACCAGCTCCGTCTGTGTGAAGCCTTCCCGTTCCTTTGTTTTGTGATGTTTATCAGACAGCAAAATTGCCGGCACTGCTGCCGCGATAAACGATAGCACCAGTAAAAAAATGACAATTTTCACTGTTTTACGTTTTTTATTCATACAATGCTCTACTCCTGTGCTATAATTACAGTTCCGATTATACAATATAACATTTTATTTATCAAGATAGCGGATACCTGTGGACATTAACGTTACTACTATTTACCATGTATTTTTTTTAGAACCTTAAAAATACTTGAATAGTTTCTGCATTTGTATTAAAATAGAATCACGATATTCGTAATCAACTATTGAAGGAGGATTTAATTATGGCACGTGTAATCAATGATGGTTGTTTAATGTGTGGTGCCTGCGCAGGTGTCTGTCCTGTTGGTGCTATCTCAGAAGGTGATGACAAGTATGTTGTAGATGCAGATACATGTATCGATTGTGGCGCTTGTGAAACAGGCTGCCCTGCAGGTGTAATTGCAGCAGAATAGAATATACTTTAAGTCTGTTTGAGACAAAGAGCTGTGGTCTGATACCACAGCTCTTTTTTAGGGTGTGCCTGTCAGGTACCCCTCTTAAATTTAGACAACAGTCCTTTATTGGCTTTATTTTTTTCCCGATTAGAATTCTGATAGCTCCTGATGGTTTCATCAAGCTTTTTAAACCTCTCCTCCTCTTGTTTTTCTCTGAGATTCATAAGGTAATCCATTTCTTTAATAACATTATCTGACACAATTTCACTGACCTCTTGTCCCAGTGCACTGGTATTTTCCTTTAGCGCATTCGATACGACTTCCGTGATAATCATCTGAAACTGATGCAATTTACTGTTTTCGCCAATCTTCTCACTGATATTCTCTGTGCCAACCTTACTCAGCTGCGTTCCTTGTTCCCCTTGCGAAGTACCACTGTGAGAAATTTCGCCCTGCGGCGCATTGTCTTGTGACACTTCACCCTGCGGCGCATTGTCTTGTGACACTTCACCCTGCGGTGCACCTGTCTTATGATTTTCTCTATCTGCCGATTCCGCCAGTCTCTCACCGCTTCTGCCATTCCGGCTCACATCTTCATTAGTGTGACTATGTACATCATTATGGCATTCTTCATCATTGTCATGCGTGATGCCACGGCTTTCATCACTCTCTGTCTGGCTATTCTCTCCCATGGATATCAGCTTCCCGAACAGCTCATCCTTTAAGGCACCTATGCTGTCACTCTTACCCGAAGCATTCATGTCCATCAATTCCGGAAGAAGCATTTTTATCGCCTTGAGTTGGAAACCACTATCCTTTAATTCCTTTATTTTCTTAAATAATTCTATGTAATAATCCGTGTAGTAGCGATGCCCCATCTCATTTCGCGGCACCTCTACCTCCAACTCTTCTTCCCAGTATCGCAGCACATGTGATTCCACATCAATCATCTTCGCTGCATCTGATATAATATACCTCTTATCTCCTATATTAATATTCATACCCTTACCTCCTGGCATATCACAGCTTCCCTCTGTAATACTGCTCTTCATAAGCAATTAAAAATTCAAAAAGTAATTTTCCATAAAATAGAATACCACATTGCAACTTAGGTCACAATGTGGTATTCAAAAAAATCCTTAATTTTTGGAATCGTAATTGACGAATTTTGTATAATTTGGTAACCATACCAGCTCTATGGTTCCAATAGGACCATTACGCTGTTTGGCAATAATGACCTCCGCGATTCCCTTCTTTTCGCTTTCCTTATTATAGTAATCATCTCTATACAAAAACATGACCACATCCGCATCCTGCTCAATAGCACCCGACTCACGCAAATCCGACAGCATCGGCCGGTGATCCGGCCTTCCCTCCACGGCACGGCTAAGCTGTGAAAGCGCCACCACCGGAACATTGAGTTCTCTGGCAAGTGCCTTTAAAGAACGGGATATTTCCGAAATCTCCTGTTGTCTGCTCTCTACACGGCCACCGGCTGTCATAAGCTGCAGATAGTCGATAATAATGATGCCAAGGTTATGTTCAAGCTTGTATTTTCTGCATTTTGAGCGCAACTCTCCGATGGAAATACCCGGCGTATCATCAATAATCAGATTCGAATTACCTATAATATTGGCACTCTCAATCAATCTCTCCCAATCACTGTCCTCCAGTTCACCGGTTCGTATCTTCTGGGAGTCCACCTTGGATTCCAGTGAAAATAATCGGTTTACCAACTGCTCCTTCGACATTTCGAGACTGAATATGGCTACTGTCACATTCTTTCTGAATGCCATATATTCTGCAATATTCAGTTCAAACGCCGTCTTTCCCATAGACGGTCTCGCCGCAATCAGAATCAGGTCAGAATTTTGAAATCCTGAAGTCTTGTAGTCCAAATCGATGAACCCTGTAGGAATCCCGGTTACATTCCCCTGTGTCTTTGAAACTGCCTCAATCCTCTCCATGGCATTGATTACGACCTGTCTGATAGGTACATAATCTCCCCCACTTCTTTTCTGTACAAGGCTAAAGATTTTTTTCTCTGTATTCTCTAATATCTGATCAACTGTTTCCCTGCCCACATAGCAGGTATTCGTAATCTCCTCTGTTGTCTTAATCAAATTGCGCAGTATGGCCTTTTCTTTCACAATCTGTGCATATTGCTTAACATTGACAGAGGTCGCCTCAGCAGAAAACAAATCTCTTAAAAATTCTATGCTGCTAAGTTCAGGAGGCACATCCATATGACTCAGTTTTTCTTTTAATGTCATCAGGTCAATAGGACTGCCTGCTGAGTACATGTCTGTTATCGCATGAAACA
>CACXFV010000038.1 GCA_902767015.1 uncultured Lachnospiraceae bacterium
CCTCCGTCCCCAAATATTTCCGTTTTGGGCGGGACTGCTTTGTCTCCGGATCATAATAAGATGTTGATTCATACAGCGTTACCACACCGGTTTTTTTGTTCGTGTACCTGACTATTGACATTTAATCACTCCTTTACATAATGGTTATTGGTACTATATATTATATATCATACCAATAAAAATGTCAATAACTTTATTGGTATTATTTTGTATACAGTACCAACAAATTTAGCAACCGTTTTTTGTGCAAAATTTTTTCCCTCCAAAAAAATAAAAATTCCTTGGAATTAAGCCATTCCAAGGAATTTTTATTCCACGTTAATTAGGCAAAATATTACTGTCTATTTTTCTGTGAATAGTAACTTTTTTACTATTTACATTACTATCCGCAGGAATAGGTTAAATTCATAAACTGCTTCCTGCGTGTAAGTACAACAAATCAGTTTATGGATTCAACTGACCTGTGAATTGTAGTACTTCTTGTTGTCTTAGTGGTGTCAAATATGTTATACTATATGTAGTCACACCGCGACGAGCTACAAAGGAGAGGAAATAATGGATAACAGGTATATTGCTAAAGACAGGTCCACATTGGATCTGGGTGAATCTGTTAAATATCATATAATATGGTTGTTGTTGTTTTGCCTATATTTTAAAAATTATTTTTTTATGCCTCTGCAGCATCACGCTGTCAGTATGTCGAAATTAATATTATTTCTTTCCATGGTGTTTTCCTGTGTCATAGGTATTTTGACCCGATGGAAAAGATGTCTTTCATATCATGCGATTTTTGTTGACCTGATATTAGGAGGAGGGGGATATATGGTGGCGGCATACTTCCCTTACTATCGGATGATGATTATCGTTATTTTATTGTTGGCAGTGATTATATTTTCGCTATTTTTCCTTGCTGTTTTTTGTGGTAAAATTAATGGTATCAGGATATTTCGAATAAAAAACGTGAAAAGAAGACGATTTATTTTCAAGAACAGATTTCTAAAAGCATTACACATTTCCGGAATTTGTATAGCTTATCTGTTTTTAACATTGTTTCTGCGTGTGGCATACAACAGGATTGTATATAGCGGCATTATCCGGGGAGATAATAATCATTACAAAATGCAATCTCAAGATAGCTCTTACAGTGAATATGGGTTGAAGCATAATTTGGAAACGATAGAAAAAATCAGAGAAAATGCCAGATGGAAGCCTTTATCGGTACAGGAAAAATTAAATGTTTTGCAATGTATTGCCAATTGTGAATGTCATTATTTTGGTCTGCCATATGAGGTTACGGTTGTAATGGATGATTTGGAGGGGGAAACACTGGGAGATTATAATGATTATGAGAGAAGTATCAGGATTGACCGGGAACATCTGGAAAAGGATGATGCCCATCAGTGTTTCAATACTATTCTTCATGAAATGTATCATTGTTATCAGTATTGTCTGGTTAATCTTTATATGAAAAACAGCGTAACAGATCGCAGGTTAAGGGTTTTTGAACATGTGGAGGAATATATAGAAGAAATTAAGCACTATAAGGAGGCAGGCAACAGTTTTGAATCATATATGAGATATTATAACCAGAAGCTGGAAGAAGATGCCAGAAAATATGCACAACAGACAGTATTTGTTTACTATAAAGAGATTGATCAGCTTCAAGACGTTTATGAAATCTACCAGGGAGAGATTATTGATAGTATTCAATGATTTATTGGCAGTGCAAGACATAGAAATATACGATACATAAATGTAGCAATTCATTAAACACCAAGGGAGGAAAGAAAATCATGCAATTATATCAGTTTGAAAGAATATATTCACAGATGGAAAAAGAATTTGGTAAGATAAGAAAAGGGGAAGAAGAGGTGTATTCCATGCTCTTTTTACCGTTAGAAGGAAATGCATTGAAGGTACATCGGGAGTTTCCGTTATCCAACAGCCGTCGATTACGTGAAGCCATTGCGATAGTACTGTTTGACATAAAAGAAAAGTGTACCGGAGAAAAGGCAGATATTGATAATTTCAGAAATGAAGACAATGAAAGATTGGAAAGGGCATTACTCATGGCATTTGATCCATATACTAACGCGGAAGTAATGGAATTAATAAAAGGGGAAAGTGAAACAGATATATTAACACCGGAAATGTTGAGAAGCTATTATAAACTTCCAGTTATGTGTCTGTTGAGAATTAAAGATTCGATAGATATATGGGAGAAGAAAGCCGGAGCGAACGGATACTTTACATTTATTGAAAATTATATGGGAAGTCAGATAAAAGGAACTGAAATGAATTTTACCATAATGAGCAAAGATTTGGGGATTACATAACATAATAATTTCGGATATTATCTTTGAAATTATGGGCATTATTATAAATCTGTTACTGGTTATTGCAGCTTTTGTACCGGTTCTATCCGAGAAGTATTACAGTGGTAAAACAAAAAATATGTTTTTCTGCAGTTTTTTAAGTCAATCGGAAGATTGATGAAACACTTGCATTATGAGAATATTTTTCGTTGAGTGTTCAACTTATTATGGTTATCATGATACTTTTGATTGCGGTAATTTCCTTTGTCTATCTGATTATATACATAGTGGATCTTTGTGGCAGAAAAAAGTGTTTCAGCGATAATGATGATAATCGAATTGATATCATCTGTCAGTATGGAGATTTTGAGACGCTTCATCAGTTTCTCTCGCACAATACGTTATCGGACGGCTATCCTGCTCAGGAAACGAAGG
>CACXFV010000039.1 GCA_902767015.1 uncultured Lachnospiraceae bacterium
CACGCTGATTCCTGTCGGTTCATGGGTGAGCTCTGTCGATTCAAAGGTGATGACCGGAGAATACTCCGAACGGAATTCACCTAAGAAATTGCCATAATAGAAAGCGTCGTACTGTACAAAGTAATAGCAGCACCTTAACTCAATCTCTGAAAAGCGGTTGATATTCTTGCTCTCCGGCACAGTATCCTTTACTAAGTGGACGAGTGTTTCCTGCATTTCCCCACTTTTGACATCCGTATCCCCCTGCAGCAGGGTCCATTCCTCCGTCCCCTTGAGTCTGGCGTAGCTTTCGATATAGAATTGACCGCCGTGAGCCATCACTTCCGTGGCGGTCGTAGCGACTTCATCAGGAACGGTCAGGGTGTAAGAGACGATAGGATAGCCGTTAAAATCCTCATTTGTCATGTGGAAATCCGTGATGACCGGTGCCGGAATGTCTTCCTTTGTATACGGTTCCCATTTCACGGCGTTCTTACCGTAGGCAGCCGGTGTCGACCATTCGGAGTAAAGGTGCTCTATGTGCCAACTCTCTTGTCCGTATTCATCATGGTCAATTACTTGGACCGTTACGATAAAACGGGCTCTGACATAAGCGGTATGTTCATCATAGTTGATAAAGACCTTCTGTTGATCATAGATCTCATCATATTTAAGAAAATACTGTCCTTCCTTAAGCTGATCCCTGAGAGGGGTATACCAAGGACCGCCACCTACCCAGTCTTCATAGTCAACACCAGCCTCAGTGGCAATAACAGGGGAAAATACATAGGCATCATTGACCGTTTTAGACATATCAGGTGATAGCATTTGGGCATCCCAGATACTTAACATGGGGATGTCTTCGCCGTAAGGGTCTTCGCGACCAATAACATCATTTTCATCGTAATCATAGTACTGGGTATAATGCCAGTCCTCGGGATCGTCAAGTGCCCAGTCGAGTTGTGCCTCAATCCAGAGATCATCATAGCCGAGCGATTCAAGGGCGGCATGTCTGGCCTGCTCGGCTTCTTCGGTGTCCGCAAAGTAACTGACAATGCTGTTATTCGCACTGTAGTTAAACAGCAGTTCGCCATCGTTGGCTCCTTCATAGTTATCCCACAGTCCCAGAGAGGTGTTGGTCGGCGCCGTCAGTTCAAAGGGCAGCGGTAGTGTACCCCCCGCTCTGTTCACTCTCTGTACCCTCTGCGGTATACGGTGTAAAGGTAAGACCGGTACAAAAAAGCGCTGCAGCGGTGATCACAGAAATTGCTTTTTTCATAATCGTATTCCTCCTAAAGTGAATAATAATGTTTCGTTTCTGAAATCATTTAAAATGATAGATTTATTATAGCATATTATGATATGGAAAAAAAGAGTTTTAGTACTGAAATCGTACTCAAATTGATACAAAAAAATCGCTTGTTTTCTTTAGGTAAACGTGTTATATTATACATAAAGAAAGCACCCATTCCTATGGTGGATGCCAACTGATAGGTTATTTAGTTCTCAAAAGAGAGTTCGTCTCTCCTGTGTGCAGACAGGAGAGGCTTTTTACTTGTAATCCTTGTTTCTTTCGAGAAAGGCAAGTAATGTAACAAGAAAACTGCCAAAGGAAATCAGTAATCCGATTACCCCTATGAATACCAGAATGATATCTGCAGAAGTCATGTCCATCACCTCCCTTCCTATGTATTCCGGAAAGTTCCGGGAATAGTATCAGGAGGCAGCCACCCTGTCATGGGTACTTTCTGATTAATATTTTAACATAAAATCATTTGTTAATCAACATATTAATTAAAAGAAATGTATAACAAAGGATCGCAATAAGCTTGAAAGCAATTTACTATCCATGATAATTCTTAGAAAGGCTGTTAATGATATCATTTTACTTGACAAAACCGGAAAAAGCATTTATGATTTCATTATTATTTATAAATAAATGCAGTGAAGAAGAGGAGTAGAAGCACCAACCCCTTGCAGAGAGAGTGATCCGCCGGCTGAGAGACCATTCAGGGAGCGTGTTTTGAAGGTAGCTTTGGAGCAGTATTGCCGAACATGGCAGCATAAGGAACGATTCCTTTGTCATTGCCAGGCAGTAACGGAGTCGTCCACGTTATAGGATAAGATAAGTTGGTAAAAGGTGGTACCGCTGGGACTTTGCAGTCACAGCCCTTTCACTCTGGTGTGTCAGAGTGAAAGGGCTTTTTTTTGTAACTGTCCAGCACCTGAGATAATTCACAAAATATCAGGTAGAGAGCTTGCTCTCTGAATGATATTTTATGGATTGACTGTGGGTGTTGGACAGTTAAAATAGCGGGTACTGAACAGTTACAATGGTTTAATTTTAACCGTTTTATCAAATCATCATGCACAAATAGGCAGAAAAGAGGTAGATTATGGCAAAGGAATTGGAGAAAAATTATGATCCGGAGGCGATTGAAAAGCGTCTCTATGAAAAATGGGAAAAGAACAAATATTTTCACGCGGAGGTGGACAGGGAGAAAAAACCATTTACCATTGTGATGCCGCCGCCGAACATTACGGGACAGCTTCATATGGGACATGCCCTTGACAACGCCCTGCAGGATATCATTATCCGTACCAAGCGTATGCAGGGATATTCTGCTTTGTGGCTTCCGGGAACAGACCATGCTTCCATTGCAACAGAAGCAAAGATCGTGGAGAAGATGCGCGAGGAAGGCATCACAAAGGAGGAGATTGGCAGAGAGAAGTTCCTTGAGCGTGCATGGGAGTGGAAACGGCAGTACGGCGGCAGGATCGTGGCGCAGCTTAAGAAGATCGGTTCTTCCTGCGATTGGGACAGAGAGCGTTTCACAATGGACGAGGGCTGTAATAAGGCAGTCAAAGAGGTGTTTGTCAATCTGTATAAGAAGGGACTGATCTACAGAGGTGAGCGGATCATCAACTGGTGTCCGCATTGTCTGACATCCATTTCCGATGCGGAGGTGAATTACGAGGATCAGGCAGGTTATTTCTGGCATTTGCGTTACAAATTGTCTGATGGAAGCGGCTATATCAATCTTGCCACCACCAGACCGGAGACGTTGCTTGGTGATACGGCGGTGGCAGTCAATCCGAAGGACGAAAGATATAAGGATTTTGTCGGCAAGACGGTCATTCTGCCCATCGTGCACCGGGAAATCCCGATTGTGGCCGATGACTATGTAGAGATGGATTTCGGAACCGGCGTGGTAAAGATCACACCGGCACATGATCCGAATGACTTTGAGGTAGGTTTGCGGCATCATCTGCCGGTAGTTAATGTGCTGACAGAGGATGCGAAGATCGTAGAGGATTATCCGCAGTATGCCGGTATGGATCGTTATGAGGCGAGAAAAGCAATCGTAAAGGATTTAGAGGCGGAAGGCGCCCTGATCAAGGTGGAGGATTACAGCCACAATGTAGGAACCTGCTACCGCTGTAAGACAACAGTGGAGCCTCGTGTTTCAAAACAGTGGTTTGTGAAAATGGAGGATTTGGCGAAACCGGCCATTGAAGCGGTTCGTAAGGGCGATACAAAATTTATCCCGCCGCATTTTGACAAGACCTATTATCACTGGTTAGAGAATATCCGTGACTGGTGTATTTCAAGACAGCTCTGGTGGGGACACAGAATACCTGCCTTCTACTGTGATGACTGTGGAGAAATGGTGGTAACAAAGGAGGAAACCTGCCGGTGTCCGAAGTGTCAGAAAGAGATGCGTCAGGATCCGGATACGCTAGATACATGGTTTTCTTCGGCACTTTGGCCGTTCTCAACCCTTGGCTGGCCGGAGCAGACGGAGGAGTTAAAATATTTCTATCCGACGAACGTACTGGTGACCGGCTATGATATCATTTTCTTCTGGGTGATCCGAATGATGTTCTCCGGCCTTGAGCATGTAGGAGAGGTGCCGTTTAAGAATGTATTTATTCACGGTCTTGTCAGGGATTCACAGGGAAGAAAAATGAGTAAATCCCTTGGCAACGGTATCGATCCGTTGGAGGTGATCGAGAAGTACGGTGCGGATGCGCTTCGGTTTACGCTGATCACCGGAAATGCACCGGGCAACGATATGCGTTTTTACTATGAGAGAGTAGAAGCCAGCAGAAATTTTGCGAATAAAGTATGGAATGCGTCAAGGTTTATCATGATGAATATGCCGGAGGATGGCATTTCCGAGGTAGAAAAAGAGGCATTGACGGCAGCCGACCGTTGGATTTTGTCTAAGGCGAATAAGCTGGTAAAGGATGTCACGGACAATATTGAAAAATACGAGATCGGCGTGGCAGCGGATAAGTTGTACAGCTTTATCTGGGAAGAATTCTGCGATTGGTATATTGAGATGGTAAAACCGCGCCTGTACAGTGAAGATAACACCACGAAGGCGGCAGCACTTTATACGCTGAAGACGGTGTTGGAGATTTCGCTGAAGCTGCTGCACCCATATATGCCGTTTGTGACGGAGGAGATTTACTGTACCCTGAATGAGGATGCAGACACGATCATGACGAAGCAGTGGCCGGTATATACCGAGGAGTGGAATTTTGCCGTCGAGGAGGAGGCAGTGGAGATCATTAAGGAAGCTGTCAGGGGAATCCGTAATGTGCGTGCCGGAATGAACGTGCCGCCGTCGAAGAAGGCACAGGTTTATGTGGTGACGCAGAGTGAAAAGTTTGCGAAGATTTTTGAAGACAGCAGGGTATTCTTCCAGACACTTTCCTATGCGGGAGAAGTGCTGATCCAGAGCGATAAGACAGGTATTGACGATGATGCGGTTTCAGCAGTGATCGAGAATGCGACTATTTATATGCCGTTTGCGGAGTTAGTGGAGATAGACAAGGAGATAGAAAGGCTGAAAAAGGAAGAAGAACGTCTGAAAGGAGAGCTTGCCAGGGTAGATAAGATGTTGTCCAATGAGAAGTTCATAGCCAAGGCACCTCAGGCGAAGATTGACGAGGAGAAAGAGAAGCAGGCCAAGTATGCGCAGATGATGAAGCAGGTGCAGGAGCAGCTGGCGCATTTGCAGAAGTAGAAACGCCTTTCAACGATGCGGATTACGTTTATATCTAAGCATTTCAAATCGAAAATAGTTAAGAATAATTAAATACAGTTGCCAAGAGAAGAGAGATTTAAAGTGTTATAAGAAAACAATGATAATTGTTACCGGTCACACTTTAATCTCTTTTCTTATATGATAAAATAAAGATAATGCAGAAGCGATTCACCGTCGGTTCTGTGAGCAGTACTTATTGTAAATGAATTTTTGAAGTAATCGTTTACGATAAATAAGTGGATGCACATTGTTGGTATAGGAGTGGCACATTCCGTGCTTCACAATCGGTGCAAGACCCCACTTGGGAAGGAGAAAGGACATGAAAAAAAAGCATGCAGAAATGCAAAATGCGTCAATGCAGAATACGCCAATGCAGCAGCAGGCGCAGATGCAACAACAGGCACAGATGCAACAACAGGCACAGATGCAACAACAGGCGCGAATGCAACAAGCATTAATGTCACAGCAGGCAGCAAATCGACAGCAAGCTGCAGCAAATCAACAGCAAGCAGGCAGCAAATCAACAGCAAGCTGTTGATTTACAGAATCCTAAAAAGAATAAGAAAAAGGAGAAAAATAAGAATAAGCAGGATTCAAACACGAACAGGAGTGTCATTCAAAATCCGAATGCCAATCCTAATATGAATCCGAATTCAAATGAGGCGCCACCATTTGTTAAGCCGCTTGGCACTGCCATGAAGATTGTGCTGTTTTTTACGGTATTTACCATGATCGCCGGCAACTATCTGCTTTGTGCGATGAAGATGGCAGGAAAGAAAGGCTTTTTGACGGAAAAGTCAGTGGCGGGAACAGAGAATTTCGTAGGTTTTCTGATCGTGCTGTTAGTGATCCTGATGGGATTTTTCATGAGCAGAAAAGAAGAGACAAGGAAGCTTCGCTGGTTAAAGGCACTGATGGCATGGCTGCCATTGTGGCTGGTGATGGAAATTCTTCTCATGTTCTATCCGAAGCTGCTTGTGATGAAGGGCGTAACTTCCGTCAAGAGTTGGATTACCGGACGTCTGATCGGGATTGTTGTGGCATTTTTGTTAGTTACCATCGCCCTGTTTTCCGGTGTCTATAATATCGCTTCACAGTCAAAGAAAAAAGGATTTGGAGGCGCACTGCTTCGTCTGCTCACACATCCGCTGCAATTACTGCTCTTTTGGCTGTTAACGATAGTGGCATTTTGTATGTCGGGCAGCTTGCATATGGCGCTCATCTTTATTCCGATCACGGGAGTTGATTTTTCATTTACAGTCAACATGGCATTATATCTTGTGGAAAGCCTTTTCACGGCGGGAGTGGTCTATGCACTGCTTGGTTATATGAGAAAAAAGGTGCTCTTGTGGGACAGCAAAAAGAATAACGGAGTGGTATTTAAAAAATTTTCGCCGTTGCAGCTTATTCTGGCGGGTGTGCTGCTGGTTGTGGATCTGGGAATGCTGGTGCCGGTATTGATGACAGACAGAAGACTGCCGCGTCAGGATATCCAGAGAAGCATAGACATTTCCGTTTCGCTGAGTGAAACACAGCTTTTACTGGGAGATTTAAACAATGCCTGTGTGTACATGAATCAGGTGCAGGACAAGCTGGCAGCAGTGCATGCTTTTGCGGAAGAAGACGATTATGCGCTGTCCCAGATTTTAGACAGGAACAAGGAAGATGTCCTTATCTGGGAAATGTATCTTTCCCTTACGGGTTCGGCTGAAAAGCTGGAGCAGTATGTGATAATGGTAAATCCGTATCAGGACGAGCTGAAAATGCTGCTCTTTGACTGGTACAGCCACCAGAAAAGCAAGGATCTTACGAAGCAGCAAAAGGGCTATGCAAAGGAGCTGTTGAAAGAATGTATTACTACCCAGAGTTTTACCGCAGAATTTCCGAAGCTGGTGAAATCTAAAAAGGAAAAAGACAAGCTGGTGAAAAAATTGGACGATCGTTATGGTTTTGCAGCACCGTATACAGAGAGTCTGGAGTACCTGATCGATGTGGGTAAGAATGGTTCTGTGAACAATGTGGGTACGATGATCGACATCGCAAACAAATATCCGGAGGTTATTACAGTCCAATATCTGGCAGGAGTAATCTGCGCTGCCGGTGTTACGGATTCCAGCGGATATTTAGAGGATGCAAGAGCAATCGTCAACCGGTTTATAGAATTGTCCGAGAAGGATAAGAAGATTGCAAAGAATGAGTTGCACCAGCGCAAAATGAAAGCAGTGGAGCTTCTCATTAAGCTGAAGGACTATGAGGAAGCAGACAGTCTGATTAAGGAGATTGATGTTTCTAAGAATCCGGCACTGGAGGAGCAGTTGGGAATTTTGAGGCTGTTCTGTGCCGACAGGAGCGGAGACGCCGATGCCTGCTATGATACGGCGGAGGAACTGATCGAGGACGGTATGGAAAATGTGCAGGTATACTATTTCTACTTATACATACAATTATTATGTTGACATGGAGGAAGGGGAGAAGGAGAAGCTTAGTGATTTCCTGTACGATTATCTGGAGGCACTCAATGCTTATTATGGCAGCCGGGACTATGAATATGCACTGGAGAAGATTGATGATGTGTTAGAGGAGCGGGAAGATCTATCCTTCGCATGGTATCTGCGAGGTGTTATTCTGTTTAACAGTGAGAAATTTGAGGAATCCCGGGAGAGCTACGAAAGAGCCATCGAGTTGAATGAGGATAATCCGATCTTTCTGTATGCGCTTGCCAACACACTGGAGGCCAACGAAGATTACAAGGAAGCCTATCGTGTCAGCGGAAAGGTCAAGGAACTGGTGCCATTGATCAATCATGAGCAGGATTGGTACGGACTGGGTGTCCACAATAATAATCTGTATGGCTGGCTTGCCGGTCAGCAGGAGCAGGACGGAGGTGAAGAATAATGTTCATTGCATTAATGATGCTCATGCTGCTGCTTTCCATGATTGGAATGACAGTCATGCATTATAGTGTCTTGTGGGGCATACTGGTATGCCTCTGTGCAGGCGTTCTGACGGTGTTGTATCTGGTATTGCTTAAAAAATTGCCGTCTGTTTTGAAAAATGGTATTATGTGGGGAGGTTTTCTGCTCTGTCTGGTGTTCTTTGTGATGATGAAGCCACAGACCTCAGGGTATCAGCTTACCGGCTATATGGAGGATATGATCAAGGTGGAAAAAATAATCAACAGAGGAGATAAAAAGGCGGAGAAGACGCTAGATAAGATGAAGGATAAATATGGCGAGACGGATGCCATCAAGGGACTGTATGCCAGTCTCTGCCTTTCTGACGAAGATCTGGAGGGTGCCTATGGTTATATGAACCGTTATTCCGACCGGTCATCGAGAGAGTATTATCTGTTAAGTGCCATCGCACTGGATGATCAGGATGAAATGGCATACTACTATCTGGGTGCCGTGTATTTTGAAAAAGGTCATTTTGATGACTGTAAAAAGTATTTCTATAAGGCATTGGAGTGCGGTGTGAGTGATGAGGTAAAGTCGTGGATCGCATGGTATGTAGAAAGGATGGAGTAGCGTGAGAAAAAGAGATCAACTGAACAGATGGTTCAAAAGAGGAATCGGATTGTTGATGGCAGGAATCCTTGTCAGCATACAGCCGGCAGGAGCACTCGCAGCCACTTCCGGACAGAAGCATGCGAGGGCGGCAAAAAAATCAGGTATAGAAAAGCCGTCAGGTCTGTTAAGCTTAGCAGGTCTGACAGGAACAATGGGAACAATAGAATTATCAGGAACAGCAGAAGCGGCGAATGTGGAAAATAGTCTGTTTGCCAGCCTGAATGACGATTCCGTAGTGTCAAAATTGCTGGAAGGATACACTTCAACGGCGAACTACGGAAAGACAATGAATTACGATGAAGCATTGCACGACGCAGTGGCGAGCGGCTATGATACAGCGGTGAACTACGGCACAAAGAACGAAGATACACTCAAATCAAAGGGAAGCAATTCCAGAAAGAAAAAGCAGCAACAGCAGAAAAGCACTACCGTGAAGACGAATCCGGACGGCACGATAAAGACAGATATTTCCTTTGACGATTACTTTGATAATTTCCAGCAGCAACATGTCAAATCGGAAACGCCGATGCTGATTATTTACGATATGGGCATTGATGATAATCGAAAAATAGAGGATCTGAAAAAAAGTCTGTTGCAGACAGGTACCATCGCCAAGATGGTCGACAGTCTGGATAAGGGTGTCAATGGCATGGGTAAGGTCGTAGGAGACGTGGCTTTATTGGAAAAGAATTGTCTGCAAAATGAGATACAGGCTATCCAACGCTATTATTTCATGCCGGACGGTGTGACCTTCCAGCCGGGAAGAACGCAGGAAGGTTTTATGAAGGCTGTTACCGAGGCAAAAGGAAGGTACGGAGGATCTTCTGCCAAGGCGGCGAATGTGTACGGAAAAGCAGCACCTGTTCTGGCAGTAGCCAGTGTGGCGTTGAATGGATATGTGGTCTACAACGACGTAAAGGATCTGGCAACGGGCAATCTGAAAAACCGGACAACCACCGGAAAGGTGATGGAATGTACGGGATTAGTGGCAAATGCGGGTGTTGCCCTATGGGGAATCGTGGTCACAACGGGTGCCGTGCTCGGTGTGACAGTCACAGGTGTTCCACTGGTAGTCGGTGTGGCAGTCGGTTTAACGGCAGGGGCGATTCATTCGGACTGGTTTGCGGACTGGTTTGATGAATACGGGCAGAAAATCGATAATACTGTATCGGAAGGAATCACTATTGTAAAGGAATCATGGAATATCGTGTCGGAGACGGCCGCGGATAATGCAGAGGTTTTACTTGATTATCTCAAGGATTTGCTTGGAATCCGAACCACAGTGCCAAACAGCGTAAACTGCTATAAGCCGAATATCTATATTTACACAGATGAGCCAAAGCAAGTGACGGTGACCTTTGCAAGACCGGATCTGTTGACAAAAACCATTCCTGTTTATGAGGATGGCTGGCGAGTCAAGGCTGACAGGAGCGGTTTGCTGACACCGGCGGTACCGACTGGCAGAAACGGTATGACAGACGCATTACCGACTGGCAGAAATGGTATGACAGATGCATTACCGGCAGACAGAAACCAATCGACGATGACACTACCGGCAGATAACAGGGAATCTTATGTCTATCTGTTCTATGAGTCGAAGACGCAGATGCATTTCTTCCAGAAAGAAGAAGCATGGCTGATCAAGTCGGACACGAGAAAGGAACAGTATGAGCAGATTTTGAAGGAATATGGCTTCAATGAGCAGGAAATTGCAGATTTTGTGGAATTCTGGACAGAAAAGCTGCCACAGGGTACAGATTATCTGATGTATCCGCAGAATACAGCCATTGTTAACAGAGCAATGCCGATACAGATCCTGCCAAAACCGGATAGTATGGAAAGAATGTGGTTCGTCTTTGTTACAGACGATGGCAGAAGCGTGAAAGAACCGAAGACAGAGGCAATCAAGAGAAACGCTTATGCTGTTGTGGAATGGGGCGGTATCATCGCAGATGAATAATAGGTACTATTCACAGCCAACTTCACAGGTTGATTAGAAATTAGCAATCAGCCTCTTACGTGCAAGCACGAAGAGTCAGATTACTAATTTCTAATCGGCTGTGAATGGGTACTTTTTGTAGAAAAATGTTGATAACTTGTGCTTGCATTATTTTGCAATGCTTTCTATAATCAAATAGTACGATTTACTTTGAGAGGTCAGACAGGTGAGTGGAGAAGTCTTTGATTATGCGAAAGCAGTGAAATATATAGAAGAAATACCGAAATTTACAAAAAAACACTCTCTGGCTCACACGGCAGCCTTTTTAAAGGCATTGTCTGTGGACGAGGAGAGATTTAAGATCATTCATGTGGCGGGTACGAACGGAAAAGGTTCTGTGTGTGCCATGTTAGCGGAACTTCTGGCAGGTGCAGGAAAGCAGGTGGGGCTGTTTACTTCGCCCCACCTTATTTGTATCAGGGAGAGGATTCAGATCAACCGTGTATCTGTCAGTGAAGAAGGCTTTTTGGAGGCGTTTTTAAAGGTGAAGGAGGTCGTGAATGAGATGGCAGAAAAGGAATATACCCATCCGTCTTATTTCGAGTTCCTGTTTTTGATGGCGATGACAGTTTTTGACAGGGAAGCACCGGAATATCTTATATTGGAGACAGGACTGGGCGGCAGACTTGATGCGACAAACTGTATCACATCGCCGTTAGTGACGATCCTTACACAGATTGGTTTTGATCATATGGAGTATCTGGGGACGAGCATCGAAGAGATTGCCGGAGAAAAAGCCGGGATCATCAAGCAGGGCATTCCGGTCATTTACTGGGCAGAGGAAGAAGCCGTAAGGCAGACTGTTGGTCAACGAGCGCAGCAGATGGAGGCAGAACAATGGCCGGTTACGGCAGCGGATTATAAAATTCTGGCAAAAACAGATAAAGGTATTGATTTTTTTGTAAAGAATGGTTATTATTCTAATGACAGCTTTACGGTACCGTTCATCAGTGAATATCAGGTAAAGAATGCAATACTTACATTGACGGCACTTCCTATGCTATTGGAAGCACAGGAATGTCAGTGGAAAACAGTAAAAGAAAGTCTTTTGCGGGTAAGCTGGGCAGGCAGAATGGAAGCTGTAGCGTCCGGAATTATATTGGATGGTGCCCATAACGGACCGGGAATTGATGAATTTATTAAGACATTTCACGAATATAAGTGCAACGGAAGAAAGCTTTTGTTATTTTCCGTTGTTAAGGATAAAGATTATGATTATATGGTGAAAAAGCTGTCACAGACAGAGGTATCAAGAATATATGTTACACAGCTTGCCACGGACAGAGGTCTGCAGGCAGACAGGATTGAAGCGGATTTTTTAAAGAACGACTGCAGGGCTGAGATTTGTGTGATTGAGAATGTAGCAGTTGCCTTTAAGCAGGCTGTACAGGATAAGGGAGAAGAAGATGTGCTGTTTTGTGTAGGTTCTCTCTATCTGATTGGTGAATTAAAGAAATATATATTGAAGAAAGAATAAGCTTCTATATGATTTAGAAAGGAAGACGGTCAATACAGTATGACCGTTGTGATAGATTATGATAAATTATGATGAGGAAATTAAGAAGTTTAGTCCGAGTCTTGAAGTGGACGAGACGGAGGATGCAATATATAACAGTAATATAAAGGATATAACGGATGTTGTTCTTGAGATGTTAAAGGAAGTCAAGGGCAATGATTAACACTGCGCTATTATCAGATGATTATATGTAACAGTTCGGTTATGGGACAATTCACAGTGATAAGGAAAGTGACTTTTTTAGATTTGTGGATTGTGTTTCATTATGCTTGGAACGATTGGAGATAGAAAATGAGATGCTATAAATGTGATAGTGTCCTCTCTAACAATGATTTCTGTAATAGTTGTGGAGCGGATGTTAAAGTATATAAAAAAGTAGTGAGATTGTCAAACGCTTACTACAATATGGGACTTGCAAAGGCACAGATCAGAGATTTGACAGGTGCCTGCGAGTTGCTGAGAAGAAGTGTGCGGTTTGATAAGAAAAATATTGATGCAAGGAATCTGCTGGGACTCGTATATTTTGAGATGGGAGAGGCTGTACAGGCATTTTCCGAATGGGTTATCAGTAAGAACATTCAGCCGGACAAGAATCTGGCAGGAGATTATATCAGGCAGTTACAGTCGAATCCGGTGAGAATGGATACGATTAACCAGACGATTAAGAAATATAATGTTGCATTGAGTTATGCCAAGCAGGGAAGTGATGATTTAGCGGTTATACAGCTAAAAAAGGTGCTTAATTCCAATCCTAATTTAATTAAGGGACATTTGCTTTTGGCACTGCTGTACATGAAAAAGGGCGATTATGTAAAGGCAAAAAAGCCGATTATGAAGACCCTCAAGATAGATTCCAATAATCCTCTTGCAAAGAAGTATTTAGAGGAGATTGCAGAGAATACAGATGGAAATATAAAAGAGACTGAGACTAAAAAGAGCGGGGCAAGAAAGGTAGAGGACAGGCGTGACATTTACGATTATGAAAAAGAACAGGTGGAAAGAGAAATCAGAGCAGGGTATGATATCGCTATTCCTAAGAGAAAAAATGTATATCGTGAATCAAATGCGGGGCTGATTACGGTCATCAATGTTGTCATAGGTATTATACTGGGAGTGGCAATGACATTTTTTTTGCTGATTCCTGCTAAGGAAAAGTCACTTAATGATGCACATAATAAAGAAGTGCTAAAGCTTAATTCACAGATAGATACGATTAATACAGAGAAAAGAACATTGCAGAATACCGTAGAAGCTTTAGAAGGTGAGAAGACCAGTCTTCAAGGGCAACTGGATACTAAGGGAAGTGAGAATGATCAGATTTTGGCAGATTATGAAAAAATCCTGTCAGCAGCAAGAGCTTATGTGACGGCTGATTTTGTGGGTTGTGCGGAAACCTTGAAGCAGATGGGGGATGCTTCACGCTCAGAGACAATGAATAGCCTATATGTCGCGATACAGCCGGAGGCATTCAAGCAGGCAGCACAAGTCTGCTACAATAATGGAAAAAATGCACTTCCGGCTGCTAATACACTGGAAGCCTATGATGCCGTCATTGCGGAATTGAATAAGTGTTTTGGGTATGATTATATGCAGGTGGATTATTCGGATGCGGCGGAAAAGCTGGGTGATGCATATGAGAAGCAGTACAAGCTTGCGCTTGGGACAAGTATAGAAATGGCTGCTTCTTATAAAGAAAAAGCACTGAAGGAGATGACGGACATGGTTAATATGTTAAGTGCCAATCCGAATGCAGACAGAAAGGCAGCAGAAAGAATACAGGTTCATATTAATAATATTATGGCGAGCTGAAAATGAAATAAGATAAGAGATACGAAAGAAAAGATAACTGTAGTAGTACGGTTATCTTTTTTGCGTGCTTAAGAGAAAAGCAGCATAATAGTCTGTTATTGGTGGCAGTATCGCAAGCTGTGCTTGCGATACTGCATGGATATAAAAACGGTGGTAAGAAAGGGGAGTCGTAAATGACAGCAGGTACAAATTATTTGCAAACAGCAGAAAATATGAACAGTACAAAATTTGATTTGATGGATAATGTGCTGGTCATTCATGTGAATGGAGAATTAGACCATCACAATTCCGTAGTAATCAGAGAAAGGGCAGATGAGATTATCTGCACACGGGGTGTCATCAATATTTTGTTTGATTTTGAGAAGACAGAGTTTATGGACAGCTCCGGAATAGGCGTCATTATGGGAAGATATAAAAAAGTAAAGGACTTTGGAGGAATCGTAGGAGTTGTGAATGTCGGTAAAAATGTGGAGAAAATATTATTGTTTTCCGGGCTGAATAAGATTATCAGATATTATGACAGTGCAGAATCGGCAGTAAGGCTGATAAGAGGAGGTAATTAATTTGGACAACAGAATGTATGTAGAATTTGACAGTATTTCAAGTAATGAATCGCTTGCCAGAGTTATGGCGGCAGCATTTTTGACAAAACTGGATCCGACGCTGGAGGAGGTCGATGATGTAAAGACGGCTGTGTCGGAGGCAGTGACAAATGCGATTATCCATGGATACGAAAATGGCGAGGGCACGGTAAGTATGGAGTGCCTGATACATAATAACGAGTTTACGGTTATTGTAAGCGATAAAGGGGTGGGAATTGAGGATATTGAAAAAGCAAAGGAGCCTCTGTATACTACCAGAGAGGAGGAGGAACGCTCAGGAATGGGTTTTTCCTTTATGGAAATATTCATGGACAGTCTTTTGGTGGAGTCGGAGCCTTTTAAGGGGACAAAAGTAACGATGAAAAAGAAGATAGGGAGACTGTAATTTTAAGGGAGTGTCATATGGATAATAAGGAGTTACTTTTGCTGGCAAAAAAGGGTGATAAAGCCGCAAGAGACAGACTGGTGCAGGATAATACGGGACTTGTGTGGAGTATTGTGAGGAGATTTGCAGGCAGAGGCTTTGAACAGGAGGATTTGTTTCAGATAGGCTGCATTGGACTGATTAAAGCAGTGGATAAGTTTGATCATTCCTTTCAAGTACAGTTTTCCACCTATGCTGTTCCACTGATTATGGGAGAGATTAAGCGGTTTATAAGAGATGATGGTATGGTAAAGGTATCGAGAACCGTGAAGGAAAATGGATGGAAGGTAAAAAAGGCAGCGCAATTGCTCGGGCAAAAGATGGGGAGAGAGCCCACGATAGACGAGCTTGTAAGAGAAACAGGACTTTGGGCAGAGGATATCACACTGGCACTGGAGGCGGCAGGAGAGGTTGAGAGTATCTACAAACCAATCTATCAGAAGGATGGAAGCGAGATGTATCTGATAGACCAGATTTCTGATGATGCGGAAACAGGGGGACATATAGAAAAATTATTTAACAATATTGTATTGGAACAAATATTAGGAGAACTCAGTGATATGGAAAAAAATATTATTGTAATGAGATATTTTCAAGAGCAGACTCAGACAGAGATTGCAAAGAAGCTGGGAATCAGTCAGGTACAGGTATCACGCATGGAGAAAAAGATATTGGTCAATCTGAGGAAAAAGATTTTGTAATGCTGTTACAAATAAATTTGTTAATATGTAACAAAAAGACTAGCGGTTTTTTTTATAGTATTGTATAATGAGAATATAGTACCCAGAAAGTAGGTGAAACAGCAGGTATGAACATAGATGATAAAGTTTCTGACTCTTCTGATAGAGATAGTACTGCACCGGATGCACAGATGGAATTGGAAATGTTAGAGGACGTAATCTCCGGTAATAAGGCTGACAATAAAAAGTCCTTGTTTGGGAGAAAAGATAAAAAATCCGGCAGCAAGAGGCCGAAGAAGGATAAGCAGGCGGCAAAGACCGAATCAGCAGAGGAAAGTGCAGGGCAGGATGAAGCACCGGAAGATGACAGTGAAGCGGAGTCAGGGACTGTTAAGACGAAGAAAGCTAAAAAGGTAAGACCGGCAAAGAATAAGAAAGCGAAGAAGTCAAAACAGACGGCAGTACAAGAAGAGCAGGGCACGAAGGAGCCTGACGAGGAAGTCTCAGGTAATGAATCGGACAGCAAATGGAACAGTGAATATGAGGAGGCTTCGAAACAGGATATAGATGAGGAGACGGAGACAGAGGATAATGCGGCTGAATCGCCGGATGGTAAGAAAGCAGGTATCTTTAAGAACTCAAAAGAAAAAAAGACAAGAGAAAAGAGGATACGAGGCAGGAAGCAAAGGCATGGCAGCAAAAACGTGGAGCAGGATTCTGACAGTACAGATGACGATGCCGTGCTAGAAAGTCTCCTGGCAACAGTTTCAGACATAGAAGATAGCAAGGAATTGTCAGATGCGCAGAATGTATCCGATGAGATGTCCTATGAGGAGGCGTACGCAGATAGAGAAGATACTTCAGACGGTATGGGATATGGACAGGAAGCTTTAGAAAATCTGTCTGAACCATCAGCGTGGGAAGACGAGATGTCAGCCATGGAAGGCATGCCGGAAGAAATGTCGGCGGTAGAAACCACTGAATATGAGATGTCAGCGACGGGGGACATACTGGAAGAAATGTCGGAGCCGGAAGCCACAGAGGAATATATACCTTGGACGGAAGGTACATCAGGTAATGGGCTAGAATCACCGGATGGTTTTATGTCAGCGATGGATGGCATACCGGAAGAGATAGAATACGAAGAGGATATGTCTTATGATATGGATGTTCCGGAGAGTCTGAATGATGATATGTTAAGCGGGGCAGAAATGTCAGACAATAGAGAGACGCCGGCGGATGGAGAGGTATCTGCCAAGGGAGATACTCCGGCGGATGAAGAGGCGTTGGCAGCTTCCGTATTTGGTGAAGAGGGACAACAGAGTGATGAAAGCACAGCTAAAGGAAAAACTCAAAAAGCACGCCGTGTGCGCAAACCGCGAAAGCCGCGGAAGTCAATTTTTATTGGAATAAGAGTGAAGCTTATCGGAACGTTTTTGCTTCCGGTAGCATTGTTTGTTATTGTTGGTGTTATTATCTATTCCAAGTCGGAACAGGGCTTACGGGATAACGCAGAGACGCTTACCTTTACCAGTGTGGGCATGTTGAATGAATATTTTGATCTTGGTTTTGAGAGTATCGAGCTGACTGCCACCCGTATTGGTGTAAATAGTAATGTGAGTTCACATTTTGGTGGAAAGTATGATTCAGACTATGAGATTGCAGCAAAAGGTGTCGTAGTAAATGAAGCAGTTGCCGACAGATATATTCAGGCGATTGTTGCATTCAGTAAGAATCAGGGGAATGCTATTTCCAATACAGGTGTGGTAAAGAAGAAGGATTTATACAATGCCTTTGTCAATTCCAGTGCCGGTCAGTATGTGGCAGAGCAGTTAGAGGGCACAAAGGGCGGTGTGTGTTGGATTACAAGCCATCCGGAGATTGATGAACTGATGGATTATAAGGCAGAAGATTATGCTCTTACCTATGTGAGAGAGATACTTGACAGTGCTAATAAGCCGACGGGATATATGCTGATTGACGTTAAGACCTCTTTTATTAAGGATATTCTTGATAACGCAAAGATAGGAAGAAACAGTATACTGGGATTTGTTACCAATGATGCAACAGAAGTAATCAGTGGAACAGAAAGTGATTTCACATTCAGTGATAAGAAGTTTTTCCAAAATATCAAGGAAGAGAGCGGATATAAGTATGTGACATATAAAGGCGAATCGTATCTTTTCCTGTATGAGAAGAGTACAAAAGGAACCGGAACTGTATGTGCCATGGTGCCAAGAAGTGTTATTATTGAAAAGGCAAATGAAATCAGGGTATATACGATTTTCACCATTATTATCTGCTGTATTATAGCCATAGTCGGCGGTTCAATTCTTGCGACAGGTATTGCCAAGGCACTTAAGAAGATTAACGAGATTATGAAGCAGATGGCAGAAGGTGACCTTACAAGAACCGTTCATTTGAGAAGAAATGATGAATTTAGAATTTTGTCGGGCAATATAGGCAATACAATCGCCAGTATTAAGAAACTGATTATGAAGTTGACACATGTGAGTGAACAGGTGCAGGATTCTGCGGATAAGGTAAATGACAACTCAGAAGTACTATTTAAAGCAACTGAGGATATTACGCAGTCCATTGAAGATATTGAGCAGGGTCTGATACAGCAGTCTTCCGATACGGAGCACTGTTTGCAGCAGATGTCAGATTTGGCGAATAAGATTGGTGTGGTAAGTGACAGAACAAACGAGATTGAAAAGATTGCCGGCAGTACGCAGGAAGCTGTCAACAGCGGTGTGGTTTCTGTGGCAGAACTTGGAGAAAAGGTAAAAGATACCACAATGATTACCAAAGATATTATTAATAATATTACTGAACTGGGTAGAGAGTCGAAGGCAATTAACAGTATCATCCGCACAATCAACGAAATTGCTGACGAGACGAACCTGTTGGCACTGAATGCAAGTATAGAGGCAGCGAGAGCAGGCGAAGTCGGAAGAGGCTTTGTAGTGGTAGCAGATGAGGTCAGAAAACTGGCAGAGCAGTCCGGTAAGGCTGCGCAGCAGGTAGCAAAGATTATCAAGCGTATTCAGAAGCGTGTAGCGATTACCATGAGTACAGCGGAGAATGCAGAAGTAATTATCGCCGACCAGGAGGAAGCACTTGGCATTACCGTACAGGTATTTGAGGATATCAGAGGACATATTCTTGAGCTTGCGAATGATCTTGATACGATTTCGTCAAATATCTATGGTATTGAAGAAGCTAAGAACAGTACTTTGGAGGCAGTAGCAAGTATTTCTGCCACTTCTAATGAGACCGAGGCAGCTTCGGCAGAACTTACGAAGGCAGCAGAGCGCCAGATGAAGGCAGTTGAGATATTGTATGATGAAGTTAAGATTTTGAAGAAGGATTCAGTTGACCTCGATGAATCAGTAAGCGTATTCAAGATAGTGGAGGATGATGCAGACAGTTCACAAGAGCCGTTTGATGAGGACATCTCCAATGTAACCGGGGATAGTGAGAATGATTTTGGAAACGATGGAACAGAATTTTAAACAGACATTTTGGTAAATTATAGTATATTTTAGTAAATAAGGAAATAGCGGCTTTTGCATAGTAAAAAATTTTGCATTGGCGATATGCAGGGTATAAAACTGTGTGAATTTCCTGGAGGCAGGATTGTTAAAAACGATATCAACGTCAATTGTTAAATTGCGTTGATATCGTTTTTTGTATAATAATCAAATTTTTCTGCAAAATAAGATAATGAAAACATAAGTGGATAAGGAGGAATATTATGAAGGAAACTATAAAAACAATCGCAGTTTCGGCCATTGTTTTTTTTGGAACTGCATTTGCAATCATGTCATTTAATGAGGATGTGGCTGTGAGAGATTTATTTCAAAAATTATATGTGATAATTACCGGAAGTGAACATGAGGGCTTAGGAATTCTTGAGATATCCTATGGATTGGGAATTGCATTGGGAATTACTTTATTTTACAATAGGCTGGTTAATAAAAAGAATGGGGATAATGAACCCACACCGATAGAAATCAAAATGAAGCAATATGCAGATGATGTAAATGATTATCTTGAATATAGGGGAGAACAGAAAAACCGGGAAGTAAAAGGATAGGAAACGCAGTTTTGAAAAGACAAAGTGGCAACAGTGCCGGGATGGGAGGGATGAAATTGAATAATCTGGTGGGCATTTTGATAGGAATCAGTGCCGGTATACTCGTGGCGTGTGGTTTGTGTGCTCTCATTACAACAGTAGGAATTATAACGAGAATTGCATGGAGAACAAAAACTGTTGACAGAATTACCATCTATGAAAACAGTATGATACTGGGGGCGGTGACAGCTGTATTTGTATATCTTTCCATGCCTGATTTTTACATTAATGATGTAATATCAGCAATCATACTGGCGATTACGGGGCTATTTACCGGGGTGTTTGTGGGATGTCTTGCAATGTCACTTACAGAAGCATTGGATGCCTCGGCAATACTGTTCAGGAGGATAAAGTTTACAGGAGATACAAGGTATGTTTTAATAGCAGCAGCCTTGGGAAAATTTGTAGGGAATCTGGTATATTTTCGTTAGTCTGTTATGGATTTTCGGAGATAAATAACAGGATATAAAGAATAGGATATAAAGAATAGGAAAGGAGTTGGATTAACATGCAGGTAAAGGATGATAAGGAGCTTTCAAAAAAGTATAACGATTATGTAAAAAAAGTAACCAAAACGACAAGTCTGCCAAAGAATATGTTTCATGCATTTCTCACAGGCGGAATTATTTGTACAATCGGTCAGATTATTATGAATATACTAAGCGACTACGGTGTTGAAAAAGAACATGCCAATTCTGTGACGATATTGATTTTAATTGCTGCGTCAGCCTATCTGACGGGAATGAATATCTATGCAAAGATTGGAAAATACGGTGGTGCAGGTTCCCTTGTTCCCATCACCGGATTTGCTAATTCCATCGCATGTTCAGCGACAGAATACAAGGCGGAGGGAATGGTTATGGGACTGGGCTGCAAAATATTTACAATTGCCGGACCGGTAATTTTATATGGTCTTATCAGCAGTTCAGTACTTGGAATACTATATTATCTGTTGGGAGGTATCAATCTGTGGGGATAGAGAATCAAACTAACAAAATCAAAGGTGCCCAGAGTGTGGAATATGGGAATCCGCCCTATATCTTAGAGTATGCGAGTATATGTGGCAAAAAGGAGGGACAAGGTCCCCTGAAAGAGGAATTTGACGAGCGCAGTGAGGATGATATGTTTGGAGCCGATACATGGGAGAAGGCAGAGAGTGCCCTTCAGGAAAAAACAGTGAGATTACTCCTTCAAAAGTCAGGATATCAAAATACAGATATCCGATATATGTTTGCGGGGGATTTACTGGGACAGTTGATTGCTTCTACTTTTGGACTTCTTAATTTTGAGATTCCGTTTTTCGGACTATATGGGGCATGTTCTACAATGGGAGAATCACTGAGTCTTGGCTCAATGACAATAGCAGGAGGCTATGCGGATAAGGTAATCACTCTTGCCTCCAGTCACTTTGCCAGTGCTGAAAAGACATTCCGTTTTCCTCTTGAGTATGGCAACCAGAGACCTTATTCGGCCACATGGACTGTCACAGGCTGTGGTGCTGTAGTGCTTGGAAGTGGCAGCAGTGCGGAAAATAAGAAGAAGGCGAAAGCAAAAATAAGGGGAATTACGACAGGTAAAATCGTAGATTTTGGTGTGAAGGATTCTATGAATATGGGTGCCTGTATGGCACCGGCAGCAGCAGATGTGATTCAGAAAAATCTGTCGGATTTTGGATATACGGTGGACGAGTATGATAAGATTATCACGGGAGACTTGGGCTATATCGGCCAGACAATACTGATTGACCTGTTAAGGGCAGTGGACATTGATATCAGTGAAAAGCATATGGATTGCGGAATAGAAATATTTGATTCCGAAAAGCAGGATACACACGCAGGAGGCAGCGGCTGCGGATGTTCTGCGACAGTGCTGTGTGGATATATTCTCGGGAAAATACAGCGGGGAGAATGGAAAAAGGTACTGTTTGTGCCGACAGGAGCAATGCTGTCTCCCATAAGCTTTAATGAGGGGCAATCAGTTCCGGGAATTGCCCATGCTGTGATTATTGAAAATAGGGAGGTGCAGTAATGGATTATCTGAAAGCATTTTTGGCAGGCGGCATCTTATGTGCCGTTGTTCAGATTTTCATCGACAAGACAAAGCTGATGCCGGGAAGAATCATGGTAGGGCTGGTGGTACTTGGCAGTATCTTAGGATTTTTGGGGGTATATCAGCCATTTATTGATTTTGCGGGAGCGGGAGCCAGTGTGCCGTTAGTTGGTTTTGGCAATACGCTTTTTAAGGGCGTCAAGGAAGCTGTGGATAGCGATGGTTTTCTGGGAATTTTCATGGGAGGTTTAAAGGCGAGTGCTGTTGGTATCACCGGTGCACTGATATTCGGATTTATTGGTTCACTTTTTTTTAAATCAAAAATGAAAGGTTAGGGTGTGTATGGCAAAGGAATATTTTGACCTGATACCAGTGATAAATGAAGAAAATTCATGGAGAATGGATGTCAATAAAAATATTATCATACAAACTAAAAGGCAGGGAATCATCAGCAGAATCGCATCAAAATATTTTAACAGACCGAAGAATAAAGAAATTGAGCTGGACGGATATGGCAGTATTGTTTGGCAAAAAATTAACGGAAAAAGCACTATTGGAGATATTGTGGAAGAAATCATCGGCGAATTGGGAGAGGAAAAAACGCTTGCCTGTAAGAGGGCTGCAATGTTTTTTGAAATGCTTCGGTTTCATGGACTGATTCGGTTTGCCGGTTACACTTAGAATGTAACAGCTCAACCCATGGATATAAATCCGCAAAAAAGCCTGTAAGCAGGCTTTTTGTGTGAATCTATATCCATGGCCGGACTGTTGCTTTATGATAAACGGCACTGTCAAAGTAAGGCATCATAGAGAGGAAGAAGATTATTTGCATAATAAAAAGGTATTTATGGTTTTAATGCCTTTGACAGTGCCTGTGTTACGGCGTCAATAAGTATCAGGTAGGTGTACTTGCAATCCTCCGGATATGTAATATTGTTAAGGGACTGGGAACGGATGACCTGATGTTCTAAGTCCTTCACAGAATTTTCGATAAGAGGATACATAGTCTTCACCGCTTCATCCATATTTTTGATTGAGACAGAAGTAATCTGCTCAGGTGATACACATACTTCAATTTCCAACGTGCTATTATTTAACAGTAGAGAAGAAGTGTATACTCCGGCGGAATATTTCTTATCCGTATCATTCTGAATCGTATTTTCTGAAGTATGGGTTTCTTCCACCGATGGGATATTTGAAACCGAATAGCCGGTACCTAAGCTGCTGGTGGAAATACTGCTTTCCGGTATGACTGATGCGGCGGTATCTTTCGATTTACCGGAACGGAACATCCACACAAATAATATGATTAGTAATATACCAAGCAGGATAAATATGCCTGTGTATATTAATTCTTTCAGCTTGAATACCACGATTTTTGGATTTTTATTCATTTTGCCCTGCTCCAATCTTATAATTATAATTATATATATGATAACGAAAAGTGAAATATGACTATCGTTTTCAGGTAACAGTGGTACTGTGCATAGAATGGAATATTCTGCGAATGGCGGTTAAGGTACCTGTGAATAGTAACTTTTAGAGGAAAGCAACACTTCCGAAAGGTTGCAAAAAAGTACCCGATATGCTATAATGAAGCTATTCTTGTTAGGGAGGTACACGCATGAAGTCCGTAAAAAATAATGCACGATGGATATGGGCTGATGTGGTTTCACTGATTGTGATTGCGACGATAATCATAATCGTTTTATTTTGTTATCCCGCACAGTACAAGCATTATTCTGATGCGGTGACTGATATGATGTCAGGATGGCAGACAAAGGAGGGTGCTCTTCTTTCTCTTGACAATCTGCCAAAAGGAGATTGTACACTTAAATATTCTGTTGCGGGATTGGATTTTGTGAATAAGCGGTTGTGTATGAGAAGTTCGGATACATTTCTCAGAGTATATGCTGACGGCGTACTGACTTATGTCTATGAACCGGAGCAATTGAGAGTGATAGGAGATTCTTACGGAATATATATCCATATGATATTGATTCCGCCCGGAACAAAGGAAATTACACTCAAGCTGCATCCGATTTTTCCGGATATATCGCCCTATTTGAAAAATGCAGCTATTGAGGATGCCGGGATGTTTATCGGAGATGTTTTTGCAACAGGACTTCCCGGGTTTTGTATCTGCATGTTAATGATTATTTATGGTTTGTTGATGTTGTATATGGGTATCACAAGTAAGCAGCCGGGGGAGAACGGAACGCTGAATTTCCTGTCATTGGGAACGTTTTCTGCTCTGGTTGGTCTGTGGTCTGCCAATGATACCTGTATTTTACAGGTATTAACGCAATGTCCGGAGATTATAAAACTGCTTACCTATGTATGTTTGATTTTTATTGCTTATCTTCCCGTTTCATTTATAGCCAGTGCGACTAATCAGAATAATACGAAATTGTTACCGGTGTTGATGGTGTTGATTACCGTTAATTTTGTGCTCACCTTTGTGTTAACCTATTTAGATATCAGTGATTTACACTATATGCTGCGTCTGTCACATGTCATTATCGTCATTGCAATGATAATGACCATATATCTTATCTGTCGTGCTGCTGTGAGAAAAACAGTGGAAAAGGATTTTATCATGAGAATAGTTATTGGTCTGTGCGCTGCCATTATCGGTGTGTCCACAGATTTGCTCCGTTATAAAATCAATCATAACAGTATTACCAGTGCCAGTGTATTTACCAGGATAGGGGTTCTAGTATTTATTGCCATGGTGGGTGTTCATCTGATAAAGGAGCGCAATAAGCTTGCTGTTGAGAAAGGACAGGCAGAGCTGATGGCAAAAATGGCATACACCGATGGATTGACAGAATTACATAATCGGGCAGCTTTTCATGAAAAGGAGCATACTATCCGCAATGAAAGAATCCCCTGTATCATTGTTCAACTTGACATTAATAATCTAAAGACAGTCAATGATGTCTATGGTCATGCAGAGGGTGACAGGCATATCATCACGGCGGCGAATATCATAAGAGACAGCTTTGAAAACATCGGAACATGTTATCGTACCGGCGGTGATGAGTTCATTGTTGTTGTTGACAGGGGAGAAATACCACAGACGGAGATGGCAATCGGACAAATGCAGCGAAGTACCGATGCTTATAATGAAACAAAGCATCCGCATGTATCTTTACAGATTGCTTATGGTTATGCAGCATATACCCCGCAGGGGGATCAGCTGGAAGTAGCAGAACAGCTGGCAGATCAGCGTATGTATGAAAAAAAGCGGAAAATGAAGGAAAGTAAATAATAAATCGGAAGATGAATTTTACAGTGAGGTTAAATGGTAATCTCACTGTTTTTCAAATTGAAGCGTATATACGATTGTGCAATGGAAGGAGAATATATGGGATTACAGCTGATAATAGGCGGCAGTGGAACCGGTAAGACAACACTTATGTATCAAAAATTGATTGCTCACAGCATGGCAGACCGGCATCCGGCATGTTATGCGGTTGTGCCTGAACAGTTTACCATGGAGACACAGAAAAATATTGTGGAGCTGTCAGGCAGGCAAGGCACCATGGCGATTGATATTGTGAGCTTTCAGAGGCTTGCAAAACGCATTTTTGACGAGGCAGGTTTTAACAGACTCAAGGTATTGGATGATACAGGGAAATGCTTTATTTTAAGGAAAATTATAGAAGAGAATAAAAATCAATTCACAGTATTTGGTGCCAAGGCAGGAATGGCAGGTTTCATTGAAGAAATGAAATCAATGATCAGCGAATTTTACCAATATGGTATTGTGGGAGACAAGTTTGATGATATGCTCAAAACTGCTGCAAAGCGTCCGCTTTTGCATGCAAAGCTAAAGGATGTAAAGCTCTGTATGGAAAAACTCAATGAATTTCTTGGTGACCGCTTTACGATGAATGAGGAATTACTGTCAAGAGCCTGCGGTTTTATAGAGAAGTCGGAAATCATACGGGACAGTTATATTACCTTTGATGAATATACCGGTTTTTCTCCTGTCCAGTACCGGATGATCAGGGAACTGCTGAAATATGCGAAGGATGTGTGCGTGGCAGTGACATTGAGAGAGGCAGGGAAAATAGATTATGGGAAAGAAAATGAGGCTGATATTTTCCGGTTAAGTATGAAGACAATCAATAAGTTGAAAATAATGGCAAAGGAAGAAAATGTAGAAATCTACAGTGATGTGATTCTGACGGAGAATTATCGTCTGCAGAACAAGGGAGCACTTTTGTATCTGGAAAAAAATATCTTTAGGTATGGTGTAAAACCATATGATAAAAGGACAGTTAATAGTGTAGAGAACGGGGCACAGGAGGATAGTGAGATTAGTCTTCATATTTGTGACAATACTGCCGCAGAGGCAGAGTATGTGGCATACACCATTAACAGTCTTGTCAGACAGGGAAGATACAGGTATAAAGATATCGCAGTCGTAACGACAGACATAGAAAGTGATAACCGATACATAGAAGAAAAATTCAGAAAGCATTCAGTGCCATGCTTTGTGGATTGTAAAAGAAGTGTTATGGCTAATCCCATGGTGGAGACCATCAGAGCAGTGCTTAATATTATCTCGGATAATTTTTCTTATGAGAGTGTGTTTGGATATTTGAAGTCCGGCATGTCCGGGCTTAACAGGACAGAGATAGATTTGCTGGAAAATTATGTGATTACCCATGGCATTAGGGGAAGAAAAAAATGGATGACGCCAATTGAAGATGAGAGAGAGGAATATGAAGCGGCAAGGAGGAAAGTGTTAGAGGATATTCTGGATTTTTATGATACCTTTAAGTCAAGCAGGAAAATCACGGTTTGTTCAGCTGTGACAGCCCTGCACAATTTGGTATTGCGGCTTCAGATGGAAGAAAAACTGGAGGATATTACGCAGAAACTGATAGGGTATGGCGACCTGTCAAGAGCAAAGGAGTTAAAGCAGACCTATGGCATCATCACAGAATTATTTGATAAGCTTGTGTTCCTGGTCGGGGATGAAATGGTAAATGCGAGAGAGCTGCTTGCCATGCTGGAATCCGGATTTGAGGATATTAAGGTATCGATTGTGCCGCCGACACTTGACAGAGTGGTGGTGGGAGACATTGAGAGAACAAGGTTAAATAAAGTAAAGGTATTGTTTTTAATCGGAGTTAATGATGGTCTGATTCCAAAGGCGGGGAAAAATGTGGGAGTGATGACAAGGGAGGAAAGAAATTTCTTATATGAAAATGGTATCGAATTGTCACCCACGATGAGAGAAAATGCATTTATTCAAAAGTTTTATCTGTATCTTATGTTGACAAAAATGTCAGACAGGCTTTACCTTTCCTTTAAGCGAAGTGGAAGTGACGGGGGCTCCAAGCGCCCTTCTTATCTTGTCAATCTGATTGTAGGGATGATACGGTCTGTTCATGTAACCGATGAGACATTGCATGAGGAAGGAGAGCTTCCGAAAAAGATTACGAATCTGAAGGCGGCTTATTCTTATGTAGCAGAAAATATGCACAAATTTATTGCATTAAAGCTTACTAACGAAGAAGAAAGGATTTTTGCACAGCTTTATATTACCTGTGCTAAAAACGGAATGGATATGGAAAAGCTTTTGTCGGCATCCACAGTAGCCGTGAAGCCAACCCATATTGACCGTGCTGTGGCGCGGGTACTTTATGGAGAGAATATGCATAATTCCGTATCAAGGCTGGAAACCTTTGCAGAATGTGCTTATCGTCATTTTATCACCTATGGATTAAGTCTTAATGACAGACGGGAGTATGATGTTTTGAAAACAGATATTGGTGTCGTCTATCATAGGGTTATGGAATTATTCTTTGAAAAGGCAATGAAAAGAAATCTTTCATTTGATAAGATTGACAATGCTATGAGAAATCTGATGGTAGGAGAATGTGTCAGTGAGATAGCAGGTAGTGAATTGGGGAAGGTATTTGAGGATACCGGAAGAAATCAGTATATGCTGGACAAGATTCAGAAGGTTTCAGATAAGACAATCTGGATTTTACAGCAGCAGATTAATGCAGGTGATTTCATTCCGTCAGAGTTTGAATTTCATTTTTCTTCTGACAGAGGACTGGACAGGCTGAAGTATCTCTATGATGACGGTTCACAGATGGGACTTAGAGGTGTGATTGACAGAATTGATTATTACAAAGACGGCGATGACATTTATGTAAAAATTATTGATTATAAGTCCGGCAGTAAGAAGTTTGAGATTAATGATGTGTACAATGGACTTCAATTGCAATTGGTAATCTATATGGAGGCAGCATTGGCTCATGCCGGGAAGAAATACCCGGGAAAGAACATTATACCTGCAGGAATGTTTTATTACAATATCGACAATCCTGCCATTAAAGAAGAGGAGCTTACAGATACAGGTGATGAAGAAAAAAACAGGGAATATCTTGACCGGCTCGTGTTAAGTAAGCAGAAAATCAATGGAGTTGTCAGCGATGAGGAGAAAGTCCTTCGTGCCTTTGACAATGATATTGACAAGATACAGGAAGGTGGAGATACTTCTTTGTATGTACCGGTATCATACAATAAAAAAGGTGGTTTTAAGAGTAATTCCAGTCAGATTGACCGGTTATCCATGGACTGCATGTTGTCCTATGTTCACAATAAGGTGGGAAAATTCGGACAAGAAATATTAGAGGGAGAAATATCAGTCAATCCCTATTATCAGCTAAAGGGAAAAGGAACTGCCTGTGATTACTGTGAATATTATGCCATATGTGGATTTGATAAAAATCTGAATGGGGCAAGATACAGATTGTTGAATAAAGAGAAAGCAGAAGAAATATGGAACGCAATCAGGAGGGAAGCACAACATGGCATGGACAAGCGCACAGAAGAAAGTAATTGAGACAAGAGATAAAAACATTCTTGTATCAGCGGCAGCCGGTTCCGGTAAGACAGCGGTGTTAGTTGAGAGAATTATACAAAGAGTACTGGATCAGGAGCATCCGATTGATATTGATAAAATCATGGTGGTCACCTTTACCAATGCGGCGGCAGGAGAGATGCGGGAGAGAGTACTAAAAGCCATAGAGGAAGAGCTTGCAGTGAATCCGGATAATGCCCATCTGCAAAAACAGCAGGCATATATTCATAATGCCTATATTACCACCATGCACAGTTTTTGTCTGAATCTGGTCAGGGAGCATTTCAATGATATTGATCTGGATCCGGCAGTGAGAGTGGCAGACGCCGGCGAGATAGAGCTTTTGAAATCAGACACCGTTAAGGAGGTATTAGAGGAATACTATTCCTCTAAGGAGCCGGAAGAAAAAGAGAATTTTTTCCGATTTGTGAGTCAGTTTGAGGGAAAGACCGGTGATGAGGAAATTGAGAGTATGGTGCTTTCACTTTATCATACAGCCATGGGATATCCCTATCCGAAAGAGTGGCTGCTTCAATGCGTAAAAAAGTATGAGTATGCGGATGTGGAAGAATTAAAGCATAGCCCCTATATCAGTCTTCTAAACCGCTATGCAGGGGGAGTACTGTCAGAAATGCTCAAAAGCTATGATACCATGCTGTCTCTCTGTGAAAATGGGGGGCCTGACAAATACATACCAATTCTTGAGGAGGAGAGATCGGGGATTGCGGAAATATTGAATGAACAGGATTACGATAAGCGGAGAGTAAAGCTAAACAGGCAGTTCTTAACTCTTCCAAGATGTAAAAAGGAGGAATGTGATCCTGACATTAAGGATATGGTAACCGGTATCAGAAATAAAGTGAAGGAAAATTTTCAAAAGCTGAGAGACAGAACCTATCACCAGAGTATAGAGGAGGGACTTAAGGAGATTAAAAAATGTCACGATATTATCAAAACATATACAGAGGTAACCTGCCGTTTTATAGACAGATTTCAGGCGAAAAAGAAAGAAAAAAATATTCTTGATTTTGATGATTTTGAACATTATGCCATTGATATTTTGACCACCGGTGAAAACGGAGAGCATATACCATCTAAGACCGCTGATGAAATTGCGGGAGATTTTGAAGAGATTATGGTGGATGAATATCAGGACAGTAACATGGTGCAGGAGACAATATTATCTGCCCTGTGCAGGGAGCGTTTTGGCGGCCACAACCGGTTTATGGTTGGAGATGTCAAGCAGAGCATCTATGGATTTCGTGGTGCCAATCCGGATATTTTTGTGGAAAAATATCACACCTACAGTGCCGGTGAAGAAAGCAGTGATTACAAGATTATTCTGGATAAAAATTTCCGCAGCAGGAAAGGTGTGATTGATACCACAAACTTTTTGTTTTATCAGGTGATGAACAGTGAACTTGGCGGGATTGATTATGATGAGGAAAACAGGTTAAATCCGGGACTTGTGCCAGAGGAGCCGGCACCTGAAATGGCAGAAAGAATTGATGACAGGACAGAGCTTTTACTGATCAATACCAAAGAGAATATTGGGGACAGAGAGGATATCCTGAAAGAAGCGGGAAAAGTAATGGATACGCAGGAGCCGAAGGAGACACCGCGGGTAAACGATACTGAACAGAATGAAGAGGAAGAGGAGCTGTCAGTTACTGCCCTGGAGGCAGAGGCAAAGGTTATTGCGCACCGAATCTGTGAATTAACCGACATCAAGACGGGCATGGTGATATATGATAAGAATGAGAAAAAATACCGGACACTGCGCTATTCGGACATTGTCATACTGTTAAGAAGTATCGGACAGAATGCTGACTGCATCAGTGAGGAGCTTATGAAAGTGGGAATTCCAGTGTATATGGAGTCAAGAACCGGCTACTTTAAAACCAGCGAAATCAGTACCATTGTCAATTATCTGAAAATTATTGATAACCCTATGCTGGATATTCCGATGGCAGCGGTTCTGAAATCCCCGATTGTGGGAATTAGTGATGAAAATCTGGCTGTGCTTAGAGCAGTGGGAGGGAAGAATATCAGTCTGTATGAGGATATAGAGGTATATCTTCAATTGGCGGAGCAAAAGCTTAAGAGTCCGCAGATGGATGGAAGGGAAGAGGAAGAGATTATCGGGACAAGTCAGATGGATCAGGAGCTTTGGGAGAAGATGTGTGATATTGCACCTGACGAAAAACTGGTGAAGCATTTAAAAGCATTTATGGCACAGCTCACCGGCTTTCGGGATAAGGTGATATACCTGTCCATCTATCAGTTGGTGTCAGAGCTCATTGAAGCTACCGGTTATTACGATTATGTGTCTGCCATGCCGGCGGGAGAAAAAAGAATTGCCAATATTGAGATGTTAAAGACGAAGGCAGCAGATTATGAAAAAGGAAGCTATAAAGGATTGTTTAATTTTATCAGATATATTGATAAAATGAATAAGTACAATGTGGATTTAGGGGAGGCCTCCATTGCCAACGAAAATGACAATACGGTCAGGATTATGACAATTCATAAGAGTAAGGGGCTAGAATTTCCGGTTGTATTTATTGCCAACATTCATAAGCGGTTTAATTTCATGGACGCCCAAAGTAAATGTGTGATTCACGCCAAGTTGGGAATCGGCATTGACCATATTGACGAACAGAGCAGAATTATCCATAGAAATATCATAAAGGCGGCGATTAACCGACAGATTCGTCTGGAGGTGATAGAAGAAGAATTAAGATTGTTTTATGTGGCATGTACAAGAGCCAGAGATAAAGTAATCTTTTCAGGAAGCGGTGTAGACAAAAACAGAATGATGAAGATGATTTCCCAACAGAGCAATCAGGAAGAATATCTGGGGTATGGTGTTGTCAGCCAGTTTGTCAGCTATATGGATTTTATTACCATACCACTTGCCAGAAATAAGGCTTTTGAAAAAATATATACAGAGATTCTTATGCTGGAGCCGCCTGCCGGCAACAGGCTTTATCAACGCTCCGGCAATATTGGGGTGCGATATCTCAGACTGGATGATATATTTGAGAATGTGATAGAAGAAAAGTATGTGGAGGGAGTTAGTGCCGATACAGTCAGAAAACTAAGCACAGAACAGGTATATTCACAAACAGCAGAGGATAAGCTGAAACAGATTCTCCTGTTTGATTATCCCTACCGGAAACAGACAGAAACCCATGCGAAAATGAGTGTGTCAGAAATTAAGAAAGAAAGTTTTATGCATCCTTCAGAAGATTACTTAAATGGTGAAGCAATGCAGATTGATTTCATGAAGCCGTATATCGACAGCAGAGAAGAGAAAAGTGACAGCTCTTTTCTGTCCGGAGCAGAGAGAGGAACGGTATATCATACAGTTTTCGAAAAATTTGATTATGACAGGGAGCCGACATATCGGCAGCTTGAAGAGATGATTGCCGCACTACAAGAAAAGGGAATACTGACGGAAGAAGAGAGAAAGGCAGTCAGGATTAATGATTTTCTGACATTTACAAAGACAAAGTTGTACGGGAGAATGAGAGCAGCGTACAAACGGGGAGAGCTCTATAGAGAGGTACAGTTTGTCGCAGGTTTTTATGAGAGTGAGATAGAGGAATTTAAAAGAATGGCGCAGATGATTGGTAAGACAGGTGAGAGAATCACGATTGACAACATCGAAAAAAATGGAGACATGGTCTTGATTCAGGGAATCATAGATGCCTATTTTGTGGAGAATGGAAGAATTATCATCGTAGACTATAAGACAGACAATATCAAAGATGGTGAGGAATTGATAAGACATTACGCCATTCAGCTTGAACTATATCGTAAGGCGGTAGAACAGATTTTGCAGCTTCCGGTGGCTGAGAAAATATTGTATTCTACAAAGCTGGGGAGAGAACTCAGCCTGTCAGCGGTGGAGGAGTGAGGCAATACTCAGAATAAGGAGAGGGTGTAGAAATGTTCACAAAACCGTGGTATAATTATTTATCTGATTTGTATGAGCTTAATCATTGTTCTCAATTTTAGAGGAATGGCTTGAGTTTGTTGTCGATGGCCGTAGAGGTAAGGAACATAATTATGACATTGTAGAAGGTCCTATGGCGGATGAGAAGACTTTGATAAGTGAATGAAGTTACAAGGCAGGGATAGCAGAAATTATTTAGCTGTTCCCTGCCTTTTGTTTTATTACAAAAAGTTTTATTCTTCACTGTTGTCCATGGAATGTCGGACGTGATTAATGGCTCTGTTTAATTCTTGCATATCTTTGACAAGTTCCTGAATATGAGCAATTTGTTTTGGAGTTAAATCATCCGTTTCAATAATATTCAATTTTGAATCAATTTCTAAAAGATAGTCAGCAGAGCAGGAAAAAAATCTACTGATCATACATAGCAAATCCAGTGAAGGAGTAATATTATTATTTTCCCAATTGCTAATGGTCTGTTTGCTCACAGAAAGTTGCTTAGCCAGTTCTACCTGACTTAAATTATGGGAAAGTCTAAGGGTTTTTAAGCGTTCACCAAACATTCATTCACATCCTTTAAATATAGTTTATATCACATTATATATATTGTGATATATATTGACAAAAATACTTTGGTATTGCTATAATGGACGAAAAGATGATTTTTATGTTAGTGAGTTTATTACTATTGCAAATATAAAAAATAGAATCAGAAACTTTTACGGAATGGAGAGAACATGAATATTTTTGCAAATTACTTATCTGGCTATTTGGAAGAAAAAAAGTATTCAAAGAGAAAAGCTGCGGAGATGATTCGCATTGATAGAACTCAATTAAGACGGTATATAGCAGGAGAGCGATTGCCGAAAGATGAGAAAATAGTGGAATATATTGCGACAGGATTACGTATGACTGGGGAAGAGCAGTCAGTATTGATGAGTTACTATAAAAGAAGTTTGATGGGAGAGCAAAAATATGCATGGTATAGAACTATCAACACGGTTGTGAAAGGGAAAATTGCAGAATTTCTTCGAGAAAAAATTGAAACAGATGGCATGATTTATCATAGTGACAAGAGTTGTGATTGTATTCACCATACAGATGAACCGGATACTCTTCAATCATTTTATGAAATAATAAGGAAAATAAGGGAAATATGTACAGAAGCAGTTTATATAAAGGGTGTATTGATAACACAGTTTTATGATTACTATCAGACAATCGAGGATAGTGTCAGAGATAACGATACTCTTGAGATACAGCTTTTGATTCACTTGAATAGTTTGTATGATGTCCAAGATATTTCTGATATCAGAGCATTTCAAAATGTTTATCAGGTCATGGAAAAAGGAAAAAATTGTGAAATATACTATGCATATCATTCCGTAGAACTGACAGTTGATTATAATTTTGTAATGACAAATAAGGGAATAGTGGTTTTTTCTTCTTTTTCCAAAGATAGGAAAAATGCAATGGGTTTTTATACTCGGAAGAAGGAAATACATAGTTACTTTTTAAATAAGTATAAAAGAATGTTGGTAAACAGCAAACTGTATGGTTGTAGCGGAAATAAATTTGTAACTCTACATCAGAGTGATCAGCAAGAAGATAAGAAAAAGTTTTTATTTAAAGATGAATTAGAAGTGTATGAGAAAAATGGAATTAGAGGAATACATTTTTATAAACAGGATTTTGGACGGGATGTATATATTGAAGAATACCATCTTGTCGCGGTATTTGAAGACTTTTTCAACCAATATGGAATAGTCAACAATAACGAGTTTCAGATTAAAAACATGGAATGTTAATGTACTGAGAATGGAGAAACAATGATTGATGAAGGAGAAAGCTAATGACGCTGTTTTCGGAATGTTTGACAAGGATTAAGGACAAGAGAAATATGAGTGCTGTCGAAATGGCAGAGATTTGTAACATGGATGTTTCAGTGATTTTTTCATGGCTTAATGGAAAAAGAACACCTAATGATATCAGTAAAGTCAGGCAGATGAGTATTCGCATGAGATTAACAAAAAATGAGGCAATGGAATTAGAGAACGCTTATGCTGTTATGATTATGGGAAGGAAATATGATAACTATAAAAATATACGCAATCTGCTCATTACATTGAGCAATAAATGCAGAGAATCAGAAAAATATTCTTTTAACTCGGCGCGAAATCTCAAAATATTATACAAAACTACCTCGGGATTTGTATCTTTGAAAGGAAGGGTTGAAATACTGGGAGCTTTATTGGAAATAATCAATACATATGAGAATATGAACAATTTATATATTGTAAGCAGAAATCAGCCAAAGGAAATAGATGAAATTATCAGACTATATGGAAGAAACAAAAAAATATATATTGAACAGATAGTATGTAAAGAAGTGGATAAAAATAATGATACGGCATTGTTAATGGATATTTTACCGTGTATTTTTTATGAAAAAAATATTAATATTTTCTTTGTGGAAATGAATGAAATAGGGGAAGAAAGTTATCTTCTGTGTGATCAGTTTTATTTCCAGTATAATGCTCGTTTGACAGAGGGATTGTTTACTACTTATGAGGCATGGATTAAAATGCAAAGGGAAATGTATATGCAATTAAAAAAACAAAGCAGAAAAATATGCAAAATGGATACTGATGATATGAATATGTTTAATACGGAGAGAGTTATGAATTCTGTGATTCGTTCCGTAGGATTTCAACCTTATGTTGTGGGAATATCCAATGAAAAAGTACTGAAAAAATATTCTATAAAATCTTTTTTTAGCAGGGAAGGGCTAAGGAGATTTTTAGAGACTGGGATTTTGGATGTTGTCTGTCATACATCGAATATGACGTTCACAAGAAGAGAGAGATGTTCCTTTATTAGAAAATACGTTCCATTGTCAAGAGAGATGAAGAATGAACAATTTATGATTAGAGAGGAACAAGGACTCTCTCTTTTGGGGGTTCATATGCAGATGGTCTCAGAAAATAAAAAAAAATCAGTCAGAATTGATACATTATTAGAAAATGGTAAGATAGAACATTTGGTGATAACTGACAGAAATATGATAGATGGAATTGAAGAATTTTATCAGTGTTTGGAAGAAAATATGATTACGTACTCTAAAGAGGAAACAGAACAGTATATGCTCGATCTGGTGGAAGAATATGAGAATAAGTGGCAGGTAAAAGGTGATAAATGATAATAATGGAACAATATACTGTCAAATTAACCGGCTCATGGTTTTGGAATGGTTAGTTAGATGATAAAATAGAAGAGTGATGAATTGAGAAATGATGGTTAGTTGAATAAATATTGAAAAAAGTCATGGGAAACGATGAGAGAGAACCAATAAAAAAAAATGTAGTACTGGCGAATTCGTATATTATTGAACACTTGATTGGAAGGGGAGGTAACAGCCTTGTTTATATGGCATTGGACATTGTTACTGATCAACGGGTAGTCATTAAGGAACTATTTCCATATATGAACGCGTACAGAGAAAAAAATACGAATTTAAGCCAGAAAATATGTTTTTTAAAGCAGGATAAAACAAAAATTATTTGTTTTGAAAATGAAGCAATAGTATTGAAAAAAATTATTTCTCTAGAGGGGCTTGCGAAATTTAAAACATTTTTTTATCAAAACAATACTGCTTATATGGTAATGGAATATGTAAAAGGTGTTAATTTGGAAGAATGGATACAGATTAGTGGAATGATTTCAATAGAACAAACGGAAAAATTATTTGCTCCTTTCATTAAAAATGTAAAATTGATGCATAATAAGAATGTCATTCATAGAGACATTTGTCCTGAAAATATTATTGTAAATAAAAATAATCAATTGATTTTAATTGATTTTGGTTCAGCACTCATTGTGAATCAGGACAACAGCGAAATAGTATCATCTGTTACATATCGTAGAGATTACAGTCCGAGAGAGCAAATAGAAGGCAAATGTATAGATGAAAATTGGATGGATATGTATGCGATTGAAGCAACGATTAGACAGTGTATGGAAATAAAAGGAAAAACAAAGATGGAATGTGTCATGAAATGGTGAACGTATTTATATATCAGCCCAAATGGCTGATTAATAAATAAAAAATAAGGAATTGGAGGTGATGATATGAAATTTGATGAAAAAGAAAAAATGGCACTAAACGAAATGTTAACCAAATGCAACGAAAAATTTGGTGAGTATGTGTGTTCAGGAAATGTGGATGCTCATGGATGTGATAGTTGCACAGGAAGTTGTATGGGACATGGTATATCTGTTTGGACGGCATGTGACATTAAATAATGTGTGATAAGACAATGCAGAGAAGGTTTGTATGTGTGGACAGAACCTTTTCTGCATTTATTTTTTGTGCAGATAATTTGGGATGAGGAATCGAATGAGTGAGGTGTAAAAATGAAGAAAGAAATCATGTTGATATTAACCGAAAAATGTAATTTGTCATGTACCTATTGCTTTGAGCATCACAAATCAATTAAGAAAATGAATTTTGAGACAGCAAGAATCATAATCGATAAGGAGATGAATGTAAAAGACGATATAGAAGAATATCAAATTACATTGTTTGGCGGAGAGCCTTTTTTAGAGATGGAATTGATTAAGAAAATTTATTACTATGTAGAAGAAAATATTGGTCGATGGAACAAAAAGGTTAATATTTTTGTAAATACAAATGGTACACTTTTGGATGATGATGTAAAAGAATGGTTGAGAAAAAGAAGGAAATATATCTATTGTGGATTGAGTTTAGATGGAACGAGAGAAATGCATAATATAAATCGTTCAAACTCATTTGACAGAATTGATTTGGATTTTTTTAGGGAGTGTTGGCCAAATCAGATTATTAAAATGACAATTTCAAAGGAAACATTGCCTAAATTGGCAGAGGGTGTCATTTTTATTCATGAAAAGGGGTTTGACTGTGGTTGTACATTTGCTTACGGGTTGGAGTGGAGCAAAGAATTAGTCAATATATTAAAGGAACAGCTTTGTATATTAGAAAAATTCTATATAGAACATATAAATTATCCATTATGTCAAATATTGAATATTAATATTTCAGTGCTTTTAAAAGATAAAAAGGATAGATATAAAAGATGCGGAGCAGGAGAAAATATGATGGCCTATGATACAGAAGGAAAAAAGTATCCATGCCATTCTTTCAGCACAGTTTCGCTGGGAGAAAGTGCAAAATTATTTGAGAACTATACATTGCCGATTGAAGATATTATTGATGAAGAAAGATGCATAAAATGTCAGTATTATCTGATTTGTCCGACTTGTTATGGTGTCAATTATAGTTATACCGGTAATATAGGTAAAAGAAACAGATGGCTATGTGATTTTTTTAAACTATGTGTTTCCAGCTCTGTTCGTATTCAGTTTTACCGATTGAGAAGTAAAAAAATGGAAGAATTGGATAAAAAGGATTATGAAACTTTAATGGCAATTAATAAGTGGATAACTACAAATAACTGATTAAAAGTGTCAGATTTTTCGGCTCATTCTAAAAAATATGTCAAATTTTGTTACAATAACAGTGTACATATATGAAATTGGCATTTGAAAATCATTGTAAAAAGGAAGGAGTATTGATCATGTCAGAAGAAATAAAATCATTTAAAGTACATCCGGATTATGAAAGTGAGGAAATTAATTACAGGCAACGATTTGGTTGGGAATTTGTAAGCACGCAGGAGATATATAATAAGGACACACATTTGGAAAGAGGAATATCGGACATTATTTTAGATACTACGACAAGTGTTACGGAAACAACACACTATGTTAAATTGACATTCAAAAGAGACAGATCAAAGATTAATCCACGTTTGGTAGAAATAGAGGAAGAACTTGAACACCTTTCTCCTCCGGTAAGGTCATCCTATGGTTGTGACTGGGTTGCCGGTCTGGTGGGAGCAGGTGGTTTTCTTTTATGCGGAATCATTGCGGCTGCATTGAATAACAGCGCAATTTATGCAATGGGATGGGTAGCAGTATTGATTGGGGTATTTATCCGGAGAAAAAAGAGAACTTCAGATATTGAATCAGAATACTATGAGGCAAAAAAGGCATATGATGAAAAATTAGAACAACTTATGCGTGAACTAGATAGTATCTAGAAAGACATTTTGAGATAAGAGAAAGAGGAGGGTAACATATGGCAAATGAAATAAAATCATTCAAGATACATCCGGATTATGAAAGTGAAGAGATATCTTTTAGACAAAAATTCGGTTGGAAATTTGTCAGCACGCAGGAAGTTTATAATAAAGACACACATATAGAACGTGGATTTTCAGATATTATTTTGGACACCAGTACAAGTGTTACCGAAACTGTACATTATGTTAAGCTGACATTTCAAAGAGACAGAACCAGTGTTAATCCGAGGTTATTGGAGCTGGAGAATAAAATAGACAGATTAAATCCTCCTGCGGCACCGCACCAATGGGGGGAGTTAGCAATGTTGGGAGGATGTCTGTTCTGCTTTCCGTCTTATTTTGTTATGAAGAGTGGAAATAAAAAAAGAATGAAGAAATATAGCCAAGATTACCAAAGATACGAAAATGAGTTAAATAGCCTGATGGCAGAGGTAGACGCGTTACAGTAAGCGAAAGGAATTTCAATATGAAAAAAAGAATGATAAGCATGGTCAGATGGTATCAGAAGCATAAGCCAAGAGCAACCATAGGCGTGTGCCGTTACAAGCCGACGTGTTCTGAATACATGATTTTAGCAATAGAAAAATATGGGTGTATTAAAGGGGGATGGAAAGGCATCAAAAGAATCTTCAGATGCCGCCCTCCGTATGGAGGGATTGATTATCCGTAAAGACATTAGCATAGTGACATAATACAAATAAAGACGAGGATTTAATAATCGCAGAATAGTAAGGAAAGACCATGGAACAGGATTACATAAAAAAATATCTTACACAGAGAGAATTAGCAGATTATAAAAATATATCAGATTCCATACAAAAAAGAAGACATAAGATTATGGTATCGCCAAATACAGACTTAAAAAAGATAATGACTTTGGTGTATGATAATTTTCCAGAATTATTTTATGTTTCCAGAAAATATCATATTATCACCGGAATAGGAAAAAAGTGGATAGAAATTAACTATATCTATTCGGATTCACAGATTACTCTTTTGAGAAACAAAATAAAAGAAGAAACTGGCAGATTTATTCAAAATCATATTGAACAATCCTATACGGAGTATGATAAGGAAAAAGCTGTTTATGATTATTTGAAGAATACAGTGAAATATGATTTTCAGGAAGCGTTTGGAACAAAGCTTCAAGAATGTGAGAATGCACATAATCTTGTTGGGGCGATGATTGATAAAAAATGTGTATGTGATGGCTTTGCAGCTGCCATGAAGTATTTGTGTAACCGGATCGGTGTGTCATGTATCTGCGTTACGGGGAATGCTAAAAACCAGTTTATGTCAGGACCACACGCATGGAATATTGTGTGTATTCATGGAGTTTATCAACATGTGGATGTGACGTGGGATAATCAAAATCTCATAAATAGTGATATTGATAATTATGTGTATTTTAATGTAGATGATCAGTATATGGGCAGAGAACATCGTTGGAATAGAGAGTGTTATCCGTCATGTGAAAGTGCGCCATATAATTATTTTAAGGTAAATGATGCGATTATCAGTTCTGAAAGGCATCTGCTTAAATTCATTCAAGAGCACTTGGACAATGGAGAAGAAACAATATTATTCAGAATTGGTGACGAACGTAGGGAAGCAGACTATTTATTTGATCATTTGCAAAACATCATTCAAAAGGCACTATCACTTACCAGGTATGCAAAGGTAAAAGCTTTTCAATATTCTTATTATGAAGAGCATAAAATTATATCTATAAAGCCCGAGTATCGGTAAGAATAAGAGTATTGTTTTGTTACATTTAATAAAATAGTGATTGGAGGGATAATCAAATGGATATTAATGATACAACTGAAGAGAGAGAGGATGATATTCAGAAAGATGATATTTTTGAAGAAAGGAAGGGAATAGAAGGAGTACAGGAGGATGTTTATATAAAAGTTCTTCAATTAGAGAAACTTTTAAATGATCTGAATCACAAGTTTGATCAGAAAATAGCAGTCGATGAATATAAAAACCAGCTGTTTGATAACTTGCATAAGGAACTTGTAGGCTATCAAAATGATAATGTGGATAAGCTGTTAAATACAATCTGTCTGGAGTTGATTCAGTTAGTGGATTATGTAAAAAAAGTGCAAAATCGGTTCCAAAATGAAGAAATGACAGAAGATAATTACAAAAAGCTTCTTAAAAA
>CACXFV010000040.1 GCA_902767015.1 uncultured Lachnospiraceae bacterium
GCGCACGGTATTACGTGCGGTTGCGCACGGTATTTGATGCAATTATCTGTAATGTCTTGTATAATTGCATACAGAGTTTAGTGCAGTTTGCACAGTGTAACCTATTTTGAATATAGGGGATTGGTCAAATGGTATGATAGGGGTCTCCAAAACCTTTGGCGGGAGTTCGATTCTCTCATCCCCTGCTATAAGAATGCTGAACAGTTTTATGACGAAGCTGTTCAGTTTTTTTTTGTATAAAAATCATTAAAATGACAAATGATAATGATAGGAAGAACATGAATAAATACAAGAAACGGAGAACGATATGCCGGGATATATGTCGCACTATATTTTTGGAAAATTGGAATATAAAAAATTATCACAAAATGAGATAAAAAGAGCGATTAAAGATAATATAACTGTATACAATTTGGGATTACAGGGACCGGATATATTTTTCTATTATCCTGCAGCAAGATTCATCAGTAAGAAAAATTTAGGTTCCATAATGCATAATTCCCTTACAGGTAAATATATTGGAACAATGATTGCATATATTGTAAAAATGCAGGATACAAGAGAAAGAAATATAGCCATTGCGTATTTAGCAGGTTACCTGGGACATTACAGTATGGATGTAGTATGCCATCCATACATTTACTATAAAACAGATTATGAGAGTCATAATAAATTTTACCATAGCAGACATGTGGCATTAGAAACAGATATTGATTATTTGTTGGTAAAAGAATATATGAAAAAAAATATTTCTCGCATTCATTATGGAAAAATAATAAGAATGACAGATGAGCAATGCAGCGTGATTGCAGAAATGTTGGTATATGCCTGTAAAGTGACTTATCAGGATATTAGATTTGACAAGAGGCAGGCTGTATTTGTCATTAAAAATATGGCTAGATTTATTAATATTATCAATGATAAAACCGGATATCGGAAAATGATTGTCAGATATCTCTCAAAGATAATCAAATTTTTTCAAAAATTTAATCAGATATTCATTAATGATGAGTATCAATTGATATACGAGGATCCGTTGAATTTACAAAGGTTAAAATGGTATAACCCATGGGATAATGCCATGATTCAGAAGAACGACAGTTTTTACGATTTAATGGAGAGTGCCTCCGTGTTTTATCAGGAAAATATAAAGGTGATACTGGAGGTTCTGAAAAAAGGTGATAATTCATTAATAGAAAGTAAGATAGGCAACAAATCCATGCTAAGTGGGATGGAACTGATATAATGAGGCTCCGTCAAACGCATATCTATTTCATAATATGCGATGTCCAAGAGGGAAAATTATACCGACATCAGATATGTTAAAGCTTTACCGGAAAAATAAAGCGACTAATGGGGGAGCCATTAGTCGCTTTGAGGGGAGTATAAATAATTAATAAGGGGTTATAAGGGAAAGGAACATTTGAAGGGTTATTCCTTTCCACACACATATTGTAATATATTATGTCGAAAAATGCAAGTACTTTTTTTAATATTTTTATTTTTTGTTGAGGTTTGTTTTAGCATTATTTTACAGGCAATACATATAATATATACAAATTGGAAATTTTATACAAGAAGGTATACTTATGTGCGGAATTGCAGGATTTGTAAACTATAAGGCGGATTTTTTATATCGGCAAAAAGAATATGAGCAAATTTTAAATAATATGTGTAATGTATTATATCACAGAGGACCGGATGAAAAAGGGATAGTACTCGAAAAATTTTATGGTATTGCCCATACCAGATTGTCAATTATAGATTTAAATAATGGCAGGCAGCCTATGACGGCAAAGATTGATGGTAATACATATCGGATTGTTTATAACGGGGAAATATATAATACGGTTGAACTTAGGAAAAAATTAAAAAGAGCCGGCTGGCATTTTAAGACGAACTCTGATACGGAAGTAGTGCTGACAGGATTTATAGAGTATGGAATAGAAATTGCAGATATGCTAAATGGAATATTTGCTTTTTTTGTCATTGATGAAAAGAATAGAGTGGCATACCTTGTGCGCGATCAGGCAGGAGTTAAGCCACTGTATTACAGTGTATGGGAGGATACGGTTATTTTTTCATCCGAGTTAAAAGGAATCTTTGAATTTCCACATCAGAAGCCAAGTATCAGTAAAACAGGTTTGAATGAAGTGCTGAGTCTAGGACCGGCAAAGACATACGGTTGTGGGGTTTTTGACAGAATGCGGGAAGTAAAACCGGGACATTATGTGGAAATATCATATGATGATATTCAAGAGCATAAGTATTTTGAATTATATGCAAAGGAGCACACTTATTCTTACGAAGAGACGGTAGAAATAACCAGATATCTTGTGGAGGATTCCATACAAAGGCAGATGATATCGGATGTACCGATAGCTACCTTTTTGTCGGGAGGAATTGACAGCAGTATTGTTTCCGCTATATGTGCAAGGGAGCTTGAGAAAAGAAATGAGAGACTGGGAACATTTTCCTTTGATTTTGTAGACAATGATAAATATTTTCAGGCAAATGCATTTCAGCCATCCAGGGATAGACCATATGTGGATATTATGGTAAATGCTATCAGGTCAGACCATCATTACCTGGAGTGCGATAACAGGGATTTATACAACAATCTGTTTCAATCAGTAGATATCAGAGATTTGCCGACAATGGCAGATGTAGATTCTTCCATGCTGTATTTCTGTAAATTAGTGAAACCATATTATAAAGTTGTTTTGACGGGAGAGTGTGCCGATGAAATATTTGGCGGATATCCGTGGTTTCATAAACAGGAATGTTTTGAGGCAGATATCTTTCCGTGGTCTATGGATATCAGTGCCAGAAAGACGGTATTGAAGGATGAAATCATTCGCGAACTTGATATGGAAGAATATATCAAAAATGCATATCACATGACGATTAATGAGACACCGAAATTAGAAGGAGAGAATCAGGTAGAAGCAAGGAGGAGAGAAATATCTTACCTTAACATGAAATGGTTTATGCAGACATTACTTGACAGAATGGATAGAGCCAGTATGTGTTCGGGTCTGGAGGCGAGGGTTCCCTTTGCCGATGTAAGAATTATGCAATTTATGTATAATGTTCCGTGGAGTATGAAATCGGGGAACGGGGTAGAGAAGATGCTGCTGAGAGATGCGATGCGAGGTGTGCTGCCGGATGAGGTTCTTTTCAGAAAAAAAAGTCCTTATCCAAAGACATATGATCCTGCCTATGAAAAGATGCTTTCAGATGCTGTGATGGAGGTGATAAATGACAGTTCACAGCCTCTTAATAACCTTGTTGACAGAAAAAAAGTAATAGCTTTTATCAATGAAAAGAAGGATTATGGAAAACCATGGTATGGACAATTGATGGCCGGTCCCCAGATGTTGGCATATATGCTTCAGATTAATTACTGGTTAAAAAAATATAAGCTCACTATATAATTTACACAGGTATAAAGTAATGCCGTCGTTGCTAACAGTTCTTTTGTATGCGATAACATTGATTACCACAGCAAAGCCAGATTTCAGTTAGCAAGACGGCAGAGTATTTGTTATCTTATGGTTATCTTACAGTGCCCCCATTATGATGGGCTGAAGCTGTTTTTTTTCAAGGGCGGATTCAAGCGTAGGAATGATGAGCTCTGTGTGAGCAATCATTGAGTTTGGTTTTTTAATGCAGTTATCCTGACCAAATGGGACAAAAAATATATTTTTGACATTCAGCAGAGAACCAATATTTTTGAAATTCATGCCAAGGGCATCATTGGAGGATACCGATATGACAAGAGGTCTTCCTGTGCGGATATGCCCTTTCGCAGCCATGAGGACAGGGGTATCTGTGATGCCGTTATTCAGCTTTGCAAGGGTATTACCGGTGCAGGGTGCAATAATCAGGATATCAAGAATATCATTAGGTCCGAATTTTTCTGCTTCGGCAATCGTGATGACTGACGGATTGCCGGTGGTATCTTCTACAAATTTTACAAAATCGGCTGCCTTGCCAAATCGGCAGTCTGTATTATATGCGTTAAAAGAAAAAATAGGAATGACATTAGCGCCTTCCTGTTTTATATTCTGCAATTCTTTCTTTATCGCCTGAAAAGTACAAAATGAGCCGGTTATGGCGAAACCGACGGTTTTTCCCTTCAGCTCCATGCTTAAAACTCCTTTCAGAACAATAGTTCATATTTAATTGAATCATTTAAAACCAAGTCTGACATAACAAGCGGGAAGTGTCAGACATTAATTCTGCTGATTAATGATGCAGTCATATATGATATCTGCCGATGATTTTGGAGAGTATTTGCCAGGGAGAGACAGACAGAGCCATGCATTAATGCCTAATCGTTCACAGGAGCCAAAATCAGTGCCGCCCGGTTTTGAAGCAATATCAATAATTGTTGTCTGCTTATTTACATTTTTCAGGACATCCTCGGTAAGAACCATGGCAGGTACGGTGTTGAATATAAAATCATATTTTTCAACTGAATCTGAAAGTTTGCCAAAGTTTATATAAGAATATCCGCTTTCAAAGGCGCTTATCTGATGCTCTTTTTTTCTGGCACAGACAGTAACGTTTGCGTTCAGACCGCCAAGTCTGCTGCAAATTGCTTTAGCGCACTTTCCGTAGCCTGTCACAAGACAGTTTGAAAAATGAATGTTGAGTGGACTCTTCATTACGGCTTCCGCTATTGCACCCTCTGCGGTGGCAATTGTATTGAGCAGTTCAAAGGAAGGGTTTTCCATTAAATCATAGACTGCTATATTTTTTGCATGACATTTTTTGGTGAAATCATCATTTATGCATCCACCTATTATGACAGAACCGGGATGGATGTGTGATAAAAATGTGTTTAATGCAATGACTGAAAATTTTGAATTAACGGTGCTTCCATCTCTTGAAAAGGGAATTGGAAGAATAAATACATTACAGGCAGTAATTGTATTTTTAAAATCACCATAGCTTACAGACTTTGCTAAATCTTTATTGACCGGTACATCAGGAACATCATAGGGAATCACTGAAAAACCATTTTCCAACAGATTGTCATATAAATACTTTTGTCTGGCATCGCCACCTACAATTACAATATTGTCATTTTTACTGATTCGCATCATTTACTCCACAATCCTTTCAAGTGGTTTTGAATGATAATTAATATGTTAATAAAAATATATGAAAATGACAGGAAAATGTGCTGAAATAATAAAAACTTTTGAAGAAATATCCTAAATAGTGTATAATATAAGGCAGTCTTTGCAAAAAGAGAAGCAACAACGTAATAATTTAGCACACAGCGAGTACACGTGGAAGGGAAGACTGGCATGATATATTCAATTGTATATGACGCAGTCAGAAGAAAGGCGGCAACGACACCACCGAATGATTTGATTGCTAACACAGAAATGGCAGCAGCAATTGGAATGATATGTAAGGAGCTGCACAGAGAAATTGATTTTTCAAAGATTACTGAGCCGGCAGAAATAAAAGAACAGTTTTTAATCATGATGAAAGAGGTAAATAACACTGAGCTGTCGGAGGAAGCCGCTATATTATTAGAAAAGGTCAAAAAATATAAGGTAAAGGGAATGGTCAATGAAACGCTGCAAGACCTTGAAACTCTGACAGGGGCAGTTATCTGATTTACTAACGGCAAAAAAGAAGAACACTTCCGGATTTTACATCTGAAAGTGTTCTTTTTTACCGCTCATTAGCGGAAGATTGCATCTATTACAGCTCCCAATAATATGCCGGCTGCTGATTATATTCGTTCCGATAAAGAAACATATTCTTTATACTTGGCAACATTCTTATAGGCAGGTCGAATAATTTTGCCTGCATTGATTAATTCCTCGATGCGGTGAGCACTCCAACCGGATATTCTGGCGATGGCGAATATCGGGGTGTAAAGCTGCAATGGCAGCTCCAGCATTCTGTACACAAAGCCACTGTAAAAGTCCACATTAGCACTGACACCTTTGTAGATTCTGCGTTCCTTAGCGATTACTTCAGGGGCAAGACGCTCTACGGCAGCATAAAGACCGAATTCGTCATCTAATCCCTTTTCTACAGATAATTTTTTGACAAATCTCTTAAAAATTCGTGCTCTTGGATCTGAGATGGAATAGACAGCGTGCCCCATACCATAGATGAGTCCGGCTTTGTCAAATGCTTCTTTATTCAGAAGGGCAGACAGATAAGCCTTAATCTCCTCATCATCTTTCCAATCTTTTACATTCTCCTTCATATCTTCAAACATCTGAACAACTTTAATGTTGGCACCGCCGTGTTTCGGTCCCTTTAACGAGCCTAAAGAGGCAGCGACAGTAGAATAAGTATCCGTTCCCGATGAAGAAACAACATGAGTGGTAAAAGTAGAATTATTACCACCGCCATGGTCGGCATGGAGAACAAGAGCAAGGTCAAGGATTCTTGCCTCAAGCTCAGTGTATTTGCTGTCAGGTCTCAAAAGTCTTAAGATATTCTCGGCAGTTGATAATTCAGGCAAAGGCGCATGAATAAACAAACTCTGTCCGTCATGATAGTGCTTATATGCCTGATAGCCGTACACGGATAACTGCGGAAACAGCGCAATGAGCTGTAAACACTGTCTGAGCACATTCGGGATAGAAACATCATCAGCACTGTCATCATAAGAGTACAGCGTAAGGACACTTCTCGCCAATGTATTCATCATATCGTGGCTTGGCGCTTTCATGATAATATCTCTGACAAAGCCAGTAGGAAGTGAACGGTAATGTCCCAATAATTTATTAAAATCTTCCAGTTCTTTGACAGTAGGGAGCCTACCGAATAATAATAAATATGTAGTCTCTTCAAATCCAAACCGCTCGTCTGAAATAAAACCATGTACAATATCTTCTATATCAAGTCCACGGTAAAATAACTTTCCTTCGCAGGGAATCATCTCACTGTCAACCATTATATAAGAGCGAACCTCAGCGATTTCTGTAAGCCCGGCTAACACACCACGACCGTTAATATCGCGAAGTCCCCTTTTTACTTCATATCTTGCATAAAGTTCAGGATTAATAGAACTATTCTCACTGCACAGAGCAGCCAAATTCTTAATTTCAGGTGTAACTGTTGAATAAGTGTTTTCTGTCAAGTGAAAACCTCCTTTAAACTGAGTAATAAATTTACTTTCATATCACACAGAATAAGCATAAAAAAGTAAACCAGTTGATATTGTACCATAAAAACCGGATTCCAACAATATAATTAACAAAAAATTTACATTTTGGCAATGACAGTGTTCTACATTAAGACTCACAGATGTCACTATTCACAATTCAGTTGAATTGCGAATAGTAACACACCGACCGGTCATGCAGATGATATTTTCATTGTGCAGATACATAAAAAGTGGTAAACTATATGATAGCGAGTAAAGCCTGAAGGGGAAAGACAGGCGATGTTAAGTAAAGATAAGATAATCCGAAGATAGAGTGTGAGGAAACCATGGACTTATTTGAATATATGAGAGAAAATACGAAAAGCACAAGAGAGCCTCTGGCAGCGCGGATGCGGCCGGAAACAATCGAGGAGGTTGTGGGGCAGGAGCATATTTTGGGCAAGGACAAATTGCTTTACAGGGCCATTAAGGCAGACAAGTTAAGCTCAGTCATATTCTTCGGTCCGCCGGGAACGGGAAAAACTACTCTGGCACAGGTGATAGCCCACAGCACTCATGCAGACTTTTGTCAGATTAATGCGACAGTGGCAGGCAAGAAGGATATGGAAGAGGCTGTGAATACCGCAAGAGATAATCTTGGTATGTATGGAAGACGTACCATTATGTTTGTGGACGAGATACACAGATTTAATAAAGGGCAGCAGGATTATCTTCTGCCATTCGTAGAGGACGGCACTATCGTATTAGTGGGAGCCACGACGGAAAATCCGTATTTTGAAGTGAATAGCGCCCTTATATCACGCTCTACGGTCTTTGAGCTAAAGCAGCTTGATAAAAATGACGTGAAGCAGTTGATTTATCGTGCCTTAAAGGATGAAAAAAAAGGAGTGGCGGGATATGGCGTTGCTATGACAGAGGAGGCAGTGGAATTTTTGGCAGACTGTTCTAACGGAGATGCAAGAACTGCACTGAATGCGGTGGAGCTCGCAGTTCTTACAACGGACAGACAGACCGACGGAGTAATCCATATTGACACAGCTGTTATCTCAGAGTGCATCCAGAGGAGACATATGAGATATGACAAAAAGGGTGACAATCACTATGACACCATTTCTGCGTTTATAAAAAGCATGAGAGGTTCTGATCCGGATGCCGTAGCCTACTATCTTGCGAGAATGCTTGCAGCAGGAGAGAGCGTCACATTTATTGCAAGAAGGATTATGATTTGTGCCGCGGAGGATGTAGGACTGGCGGATACGAATGCACTGACGGTTGCCGTGGAAGCAGCAAGGGCGGTGGAACAGATAGGAATGCCTGAGGCGCGTATCGTACTGGCAGAGGCAGCTATCTATGTAGCAAAGGCACCTAAGAGTAATTCGGCTTATAATGCCATTAACAGCGCCATGGAATTTGTTAATAATCATCCGATTTATGAGATACCTGCCTATTTAAGAGTGGGCTCTTACAGTGGTGCGAGGGAATTAGGACATGGCATCGGTTACAAATATCCTCACGATTATGAAAATCATTATGTGGAGCAGCAATATCTTCCCGATGAAATAAAAGAGATACATTTTTTTGACGAGAAATGACAAATATGGTATAGTATTTAATAGTAGGTGCATCAAGCGCAAAAGGGAAAAGAGGTATTTTCGTTGAAAGAGTTGATAGGTAAATTATCCAAAGGACAGATTGAATATGATTTACCTGAAACAGAGGTTTCGGTAACAGCCATAGAGGAGACGATAGAGACAGGAACAGTTTTCAGGAGCTCCTTTCATGTATTTGGCAATCATGATGAAGTGATAAAGGGTCTTGTGTATTCTACGAATGAATACGTAAGAATTATCAATCCACAGTTTATCGGTAGGGACAATAAGGTAGAGTACGAGATTGATACAGGGATACTTGAGCCAACGGATGTCATTACCGGTCGGATGAATATAGTGAGTAATGGAGGAGAATTGTTTATTCCCTTCAAGTTTGACATAAAGGAAGAGGGAATCCCTTCCAGTATCGGTACGATATCCAATATGTTTCATTTTCTGAATCTGGTCAAGCAGGAGTACGAGGAGGCCCTCAAGCTGTTTTTGACAGAGGATTTTGAGAGGATTATTTTAAAAGATAATATCGCAGACCGCTGTATGTACAGAGGTCTGATGAAAAGTACGGGAAAAAAGAGGGCATTGGAGGAATTTATTATTGCCATCAATAAGAAAGAGAAGGTATGCTTTGAATTGTCTGATACCCTCAGGGAATATGATTCACTGTCAGATTCTTATGGCGATTTGATTAATATAACAAGAAGCACATGGGGCATACTCAACATCGAAGTGACAGCAGAGGGAGAATTTATATCCGATTTCAAGAGGCACATCACCGACGAGGATTTTGCAGGCAATCATTATGAATTTGGATATCTGATTGATGTGAATAAGCTTCATCTGGGCATGAATTACGGAAAACTGATATTTCAATCCGTAGATGAGACACAGGAATGCGTCATTTGTGTCGACAATGTAAAAGAACACGATATCACACCGAATGAGGTGGCAAAATGTCTGATAAATATTAATAAGAGATATCTCGAATTTAGAATGCACAGGTGTTCCATGGACAAGTGGGCAGAAGATACGCTGAGATATATTGACAGGGCAAGAGGATTTGACGACAGCAATCCGTTCTTAAGGCTGATTGAAGCGCAGGTATACATTTCCAAGAGAAATGAGACAGAGGCGGGCTGGCTGATTGACAGTGTAACAGAGGAGATTATGGCGGCAAAAGAGACAAATATTGCCCTGTACTGCTATTATCTCTATGTCAAGGCGCTTCAAAAGCGGGAACTGGAATATACGCTGATGGTGACGGAAAGTATCAAAAAATATTATGAGAATGGCTATGATAAATGGCAGTTGTTATGGATTCTTCTGTATATTGACCCGGCATATGAAAATAACAAGAGCCTGAAGTTAGCAAGAATCAAAGAACAGTATAAGCTTGGCTGTCACAGCACACTGATGTACTATGAAGCGTTGTATGTGTTAAACAAGCAGCCGGTGCTGTTACGCATGCTCAATAACTTTGAACTGCAGGTATTTAATTTCGGCAGTAAATATAATGCGATTGATTTAAGGCTTGCCACTCAGATTTCTGAGCTTGCCATGCATGAAAAAAACTTGAGACCGGTGCTCTTTAGAATACTGGTGCGATTGTATGAAAAGTTTGAGAACAAGGTAATATTGAATGCCATTCTAAGTATTCTCATCAGAAGCAACAAGACATCGGAGAAATATTTTAAGTGGTATGCACTGGGGGTCAAAGCTGATCTGCAGGTGACAAGACTATATGAATATTATGTGATGGCGATGCCAAAGGATTATGCGGGAGAGATACCGAATACCGTTCTGATGTATTATGTCTATAATGGCAATCTCTTAGGCAGCAGGCAGGCGTTCTTTTATTCTTTGATAGTGAGGGATAAAAATAAGCACCCTAATGTATATAAAAATTATCTGGCGGACATAGAACACTTTGTACTGGAAATGTTAAAGATTGGTAAAACAGACCGGTATTTAAGTGAGATTTACCAACAGATTTTGACACCACAGATGCTGGAGGGTGAGAATATCTCCATGCTTCCTAAGATATTGAACACATGGGAGCTTCATATTCAGAATGACAGGATTAAAGAAGTTATTGTTCTGCACAAGGAGATAGCAGCGGAGGATATTTACAACATCTCAGAGGGAAAAGCCTATATCAGTATATACACAGATGATGCGATAATAATGTTCCGGGATTTTGAGGGTAATATCTATTATAAGACAATTGCATATCAGATAGAAAAGCTTTTTGAGCGCAGAGAGCTGGGAGAACTTGCCATTTTGGAGAATCAGGACAATGTATACGTCATGGCAAGGGAGTGTGAACAGTTGCTCAAATATCATAAAACGGTAAATCATGGGGTAGTACTATTTTCACATATTATGGCAGATGAGCGAATCAGGCCGGATTATAAGGATTTTATTCTCAATGAGGTGATTCAGTATTTTTTGGAGCACTATGACGGCGATGAGCTGGATGACTATTTAAAGGGAATTGAACTGGAAAAGCTATCCAGAAAGTCACGGATTCCTGTTATTGAACTTATGATTATGCGGGGCCTCTACAGAGAGGTAGAAAAAGTATTAGAAAAATACGGTACCTACGGCATTGATGAAAAAAAGCTTTTGAAATTGTGTACCTATGTGATACGGGAAAATATAGTAGAGAATGATGAGGTAATTACACGCTATTGCAATATTGCCTTTAAAAAAGGAAAATATAATGAAGCATCCCTGATGCATATGGGAAGGTGTTTTAACGGAACTACTAAAGAAATGCTTGAGTTATGGCGAGTGTCGAAGGAATATTCAGTAGAGGACAGAGATTTAGAGGAAAGGTTAATCGCCCAAATGCTGTTTTCAAGGACAGGCGTCGCCAGTATCTGTCAAGTGTATGATTCGTATTATATGAAGGGAGCCATGAAGCTGATTAAGAATGCCTATCTGTTTTATGAGGCTTATATCTGTTTTGTTCAGCAGATGCCCATAGACGACATGTATTTTAAGCATCTTGAGGATGAAATGATGTTAAATGATATTACTTTTGATGTGTGCAGATGCGCTTATCTTCTGTTCCATTCAGATAAACCGAACCTTCGGGAGAGTACCATCAGAATTTGTCAGGAGAGTATTCAATATCTTGAGAAAAGAGACATCATTTTCGATTATTTTAAGAGATTTGAAAGATGGTTTACATTGTCGGGCAATGTACTTGACAAGACAACGATTGAGTACCGCACAGAGCCTAGGGACAAGGTGATGATCAGTTATTATGTAGAGACAGGCAACTTGAATCGCAAAGAATACATGAACGAAGAAATGAAGCCGATTTTTAATGGAATGTACATAAAGTCGTTTACACTCTTTTATGGTGAAAAGATTAACTACTATATCACTGAAATATCAGAGGGAGAGGCGGTGGTAACCGAAAGCTCGGAGCATCTGCTGGATGACAGAAGTGTTGATACAAATGCCTCCAGATATGGAAGATTAAACGATATTTTAGTCTGCCGGGATTTAAAAGAGGAGGCGATTGTGAGTAGCCTTGCAGAGGAATACTATATATATAATGAGATGGCAAAGCAGCTGTTTGGATAAAGGAATATTTTATTAGTGGCAGTGTCGCAGCAGGGTTTGGAACATGCAAGAGGTATAACAGATGGAAGAAAATAAAGTATTGGTATCAATAGATTTATGTAGAGATTACAGCCAGATGGCATACTGTTACACAAAGGGAATGCCAGAGCCGGAGTCTGTCAGTGTGATAACAGGAGAGCAGAAGTATCTCATTCCTACGGTAGCAGCAAAGTTAAACGGGATAGAGGAATGGTGTATCGGTGATGAAGTATTCTTAAGAGAAAAGCGAGGCGAGGCAATTGCCATCTATGATATTCTGACGATGGTATTAAAGGATGAAGCCGTGACCATCGATGAGAAAAAGTACACGGGCTATGGGGTACTGAGAGAATACATCAAAGAATTATTGAATCTTTTGAAAAGAAATTATCATATTACCAATCCGGATTACATAGTGGTTACCATCGAATATCCGGACAGACTTTTGGTGAAGCTCATCAGAGCTATATTAGAAGAGCTATTATTTGACAGAAATCACATTAAGGTACTGGGACATTCAGAAAGCCTGATTTATTATATGGTATTTCAGAAAAGAGAATTGTGGGTAAATGATGTGTTTATTTTTGACTTTACCGGACATCAGTTTCTGGTAAGGCGGCTCAATACGGTAAGGGCAAGGACACCCCAGCCGGTCATTGTAGAGGAGATGGATTTATCTTCCAAGTATCATATTGATATGACGAAAACACCTGAAAAGGGCAGAGAACTGGACGCACAATTCATGCAATTGCTGAAGGATTTGTGTGCCAAGTATATCGTATCAACCATATACCTTACGGGGGAGGGATTTTATGAAGAGTGGATGAAGGATTCCATCAAATTCCTGTGCACCAAAAGACGGGTTTTTTTGGGGTATAATCTCTTTGTGAAAGGCGCCTGTTATGGGGCACTGAGTGATAATGGCGTAGGAAATGCAGGTGATTACCAGTTCGTGTGTTCGGGAAGAACACTGATTAACATTGAACTGGAGATATTTAAGGAGGAAAAGTATGTGCCGGTGATGTTGTCAAAAGCGGGAACGAACTGGTACGAGGCAGGGGCGAGAGCAGAGGGAATCTTAAATGGAAGCAGGGAGATAAGATTCAGGATTAATTCTTCTATCAGTAAGAAAGCAAAAATCTTAACGATGAAGCTGATGAATTTTCCACAGAGACCGAACAAGACTACCAGGGTGGAAATTATATTGTCGTATAAGTCAGAGCGCCAATGTATCATCGTGATAAGAGATTTGGGATTTGGTGAATTTTTCAAGTCGAGTGGGGAGCAGGTTAAGGAAATAATTAATATTGAGGACTATCTCTAAATTAGGCGGAATGGATGGCATAGAATAGTATGAGTGGATTAATGTTATGTACGAAGCATTCAGAGACACCGTTTAGGATTGCGGATGCGGATATTAATATATATTCGATTGAGGAGCTGGCATATTATCTTTATCATAATGCGTATTTTGTGGACGAGAGCTTTTTTAACGAGGCATTGATAGAGTATATCGATAGTCAGCTCTGCTTAAAAAAGATAGCCAAAAAGCTTCAATATCTGTCGGGGGCAAAGACAGAATTTACGGAAAAGGTAATGACGGTCGTTGCCGGTTCCAGATATTATGCGGAAAATGAGCTGAAGGATTTTGAGAAAGAGCTCAAAGCCATCAGTTCTAAGAGTATGCTTGAGAGAATGTATGCAAGAGCAAGAATGTTATATGAGAATGGCAGACTCCTAAGCGCAAAAGCGGTATATGAAAATATTCTTAAAAGTAAAAATACCAAGGAGCAGGACAGTGGTTTTTATGCACAGGTATATGTCGGTATCGGAGAGGTTCTGTGCAGAATGTTTTATTTTCATGAGGCGATTGATGAATTTTACCTTGCCTATGAGAGGGACAGCTCAAAAGATATCTTAAAACATATCATCAATGCAAAATTGATGTGGGAGCGGATAGATGGAAAAGCAGCGGATTTTTCTAAAGAAAATGAGATTGACAGTGAACTGGTGGAAGGCTGCAGGCAGGAATTTAACGATATGGAGACGCAGATAAAGTCGAGCGCCGACTATGACAGAATAGCGGGAATTTTTGAGTATGACGGCAGGCATAATCTGGATGATTATTATGAAAATATGCAGGAAACGCTTGACGAGTGGAAAGAGGAATATAGAAGCGAACTGTAGGAATGGAGATGGCTATGGGCTTATTTAGAAGAAGAATAGAAATGCCTGAGGAAGAAGATTATCTCGATGAGCTTGAACTGCAGGGAGATGATGAGATAATGCGCAGGGTTGCCCCGGAAAAAATGGCGGCGGATACCCTGGATGAAAAAAAGCAGGCGATTGAAAATTATTGTGACAGAATTATGGAGGCCAATGCCAGAATCTCTGAGCTGAAGGTGGAGTATCAGACAGTTAATTCCTACCTCAGTGATATCCAAAAACTGGAGAATCTTCCGCAGAGGCAGTTTGAGGCAATCAGGCAGAGTGCCAAAAAAGTCGTTGTACTTGAGAAAGACCGAAGAGATTTCGGTAAATCTATGTCAAAGCTGAGTGACAGACAGTTTTCGCAGATGAATAAGAATGAAGATGAAATAAAAAATATCTTAAAGAGCATGGTAGAAGATGAAAAGTATTGTGAGACGGTCAAGAGAGATATGAAGTACTTAGAGGCTGAAAAGGCAGGGTGTAAGATGCAGATACAGCAGCAGGAGGATTTACTGTATGTGCTTTCAGGAATCTCTAAGATGGGGATTATCGCAGTAGTGGGGCTTCTTATTATATTTGCCACACTTTCCTTAGGATATGGACATGATATGAGCATGTGGATTTATGGTCTGATTTCGGCAGCGATTATTTTAACGGCATTGATTTTTTACTTTCATAACAAGGCAAATTATGAGATTAAGATTACGAGAGTCAGGTTAAACAGAGCCATCGGGCTGTTAAATAAAGTGAAGCTTAAGTATGTAAATGTTGCCAGCCGGCTGAGTTATACCTACGAAAAGAATGGTGTAAAGAGCGCCTATCAGTATAACCAGACATGGGGAACCTATCTGAGACTAAAGAAAGAACATGAAGTGTATAACAGGGCCTCCTTAAGACTGATTGATGCAGAAAATGAACTGACAAAGCTGGTGGAAGAGGCAGGGATTAAGGATGTCAATATATGGATTAATCAGGCCTATGCGCTTGTGGATAATCGGGATATGGATGAAATAAAAAAACATCTGTCTAACAGGCGGGATAAGCTGAAGGGTTCGCTTGACTATAATTCAGATACGATAGAAAAATCCAGAAATGAAATTAAGAATATTATATTGAAGGATAAGAAAAATGCACAGGAACTGATGGATATACTGGATGCGTACGAGGAAGGAATTGCATAAGATGCGAGTTGCGATATGTGGCGAATTATTTATCCATAGATAAAGCATAATTTTATTTATATTTGTGGAAAAATAGTTTTTATATTGATGGAATGTTTATCAA
>CACXFV010000041.1 GCA_902767015.1 uncultured Lachnospiraceae bacterium
GGCTATTGTATAATAATCCAAAACGAAAGGTGTAATAAAGTGTTTCCATGCAGATTTGTAATCATTTTTCACTTATAAAATGTCATTTTCTATCTGATGAGAAGTTGACTGCTGCCCATCAATTATATGCTTCATGCACAAAAATTGATGACCATGAATATTATTTTTATATCGAAGAGGAAGCAGATGACAGTCCTGCTGCCGATGAACGTGATGTTTTTCCTGCTTCCTACTATTTATGTTATGATAATGAGACTTCCTTTCTCGCCGGCTTCCTCTCCATTATCTCCCTTGATGATGCGAATGCCTGCCTCAGTGGTTTTGTACATCCTGACTACAGGCAAAAGTGCCTCTTTACTGAAATACTCAACTATGCCATAGAGGATTTTTTATCAGATACCTCCTTAAGCATTGAATTTCATCTTCCTGACCATAGGAATATACCGGAATATATTTCTGATATACTTGCAAAGGCAGCTTTTCATTTTTCCCACCACGAATATCTCATGGAATATATTTTTACCGAAAATACCTGTGAACATACCTACGCTCCCGAAGTTTCAAAAAACGGACTTTCCTTGTCCGATGCAATAGAGGTTCTGTTTGATGAAGAAGAACAGGAATTTGCCATATTTTATAACCATGACTATATCGGTGGCGCAAAAATATTCACTCCTGACGAAACCTCCTGCCTCTGTGATTGTGAATATGTTACCTTTTATGACTATGAAATTCTTGAGGAATATCGCGGTAAAGGATACGGACATTACTGCTTTTTAGTGATGTTAAAACAGCTTGATGAGCTTCATTGCAAGAAGCTTCTGCTGCATGTGAGTGGCAAAAATGAAACAGCCCACAAGCTCTATGTACGCTGTGGACTTAAGGTTCATTCTTCCTTTTCCGTATATTATCTGCAGTGCTTCGCACTTTGATATTGCTCTAAAACTTCGTTTTATCGCTAACTTATCGGGTGAAAATGAATGTCTGCTTCGCAGCCGCTCATTTTCCTTCCGATAATACGAAATACTCACTCCAAAAAGTAAAATTTCGGATAATAACTGAATATTGCCTTTCCAAGGATTTCATCCTCTGTTACAAAGTGCGTCTTCTCCCAAAAACGGGAATCCTTCGAGTTATTCCTGTTATCACCGAGAACAAAATAACATCCCTTCGGAATGTAAGTCTTTTCAAAGTCCCCGTCAAGATTAATCAAACCCTTGGAAAAATATACATAGTCTTCGTCAATCATGGTGCCATCAATATACACCTTCCCCTTCTTTATCTCTATGGATTCACCGGGAAGTCCGATTACTCTCTTAACAAAATTCTCCGATTCGTTCTCAGGATATTTAAATATGATAATATCACCACGCTTCGGCTTTGAAAATATATAGGACAGCCGAAAACCAATCATACGGCTGTGCTCATGAATCGTCTGCTCCATAGAACCACTTGGCACCTCTGCATTGATGATGATGAAATGGTCTACAATGAATGCCACTGCCACCGCAATCACCACAATCCTTGCCCAACTGAGCAACTCTTTTCTCCAGTCGATTTCTTCACGCCTGCGCTTTTTCTTCTTAAACTGTTCCGCATTGACCGTATTGCCTTCTTCGCCTTCTCCCCAATAGATTATCTCTATCTCGTCCTCTATTCTTCCAGCCACTGAGCAAATCCTCCAAAAACAATAATCAAAATCGGGAATCGCATAAACGACCCCCGACCGTTAAAACTACTTACATTATATCACATTTAGTCAAAAATACAACCATTTTCGTTAATATCCAAGCAGGCTATAGTCAACCTCTGCCGCAGCATCCCTGCCCTCTCTGATGGCTCTGACTACCAAAGACTGTCCAATATGACAGTCTCCCGCCGCAAAAACATGTTTAACAGAGGTCTCATGCCGGTTGGCAGTTGTCCAAATATTGGTTCTCTCATTCAGCTCTATGCCAAAAGCTTCTGCCACGTACGTCTGCGTGCCAAGGAAGCCGGCTGCAATAAGCACTATATCTACATCTATCTCATATTCGCTTTCCGGAATCTCCTCCATCCGGCTTCTTCCTGTCTTCTCATCTCTTTTGCTCTCTAATCTGACAAGCTTTGCCCTGCATACATTTCCCGCCTCATCGGCAAAAAACTCTTTTACTGTCGTACAGTATACTCTCGGATCTTTTCCGAATACTTCTATCGCTTCTTCCTGACCATAGTCTGTCTTGCATACCCTCGGCCACTCCGGCCATGGATTATTCGCTGCTCTCACATCAGGCGCTTTCGGCATCATTTCAAGCTGCACTACCTCGGCCGCCCCCAGCCGGATGGATGTTCCCACACAGTCATTTCCCGTATCACCACCGCCTATTACCATGACATTTTTATCCTTCACGTCAATAAATTGTTTATCCGCAAAATGACTGTCAAGCAGACTCTTAGTAGTTGCCGTAAGAAAATCTACCGCGAAATAAATTCCTTTTGCTTCCCTGCCCGGCACTTTGATATCTCTCGGATTAGAAGCTCCACACGCTAAAATCACTCTGTCATATTGTTTCAGTATTTCCTCTGCCGTAATGTCAACGCCTACATTGACACCGGTGACAAAATTGACTCCCTCTGCCTTCATGACATTAATTTTTCTGTCCACAAACCGTTTTTCAAGCTTCATATTAGGAATACCATACATCAGAAGTCCGCCCACTCTGTCATTTCTCTCATAAACCGTAACACTATGTCCTCTATGATTCAATTGGTCAGCCGCCGCAAGCCCCGATGGGCCCGAGCCGATTACTGCCACTGTTTTCCCTGACCTTACCTTCGGCGGATTTGGGGCTGCATAGCCTTTTTCATAAGCATTTTCAATGATGGACAATTCATTTTCTCTTGTGGACACTGCCTCCCCATTAATATTGCAGGTACATGCCTTTTCACACAGGGCAGGACATACCCTGCCTGTAAATTCCGGAAAATTATTTGTCTTATGAAGTCGATGGTATGCCTGACGGAGATTGCCTCTATACAACAAATCATTCCACTCCGGCACTAGGTTATTAAGAGGACATCCTGACATCATACCACTAATCATCATGCCTGCCTGGCAAAAAGGAACGCCACAGTCCATACATCTTGCCGCCTGTGCCCGCTGCTTTTCCTCTGAGAGAGGCGTGTGAAATTCGTCAAAGTGTTTTATTCTTTCCCTGACACACACTGCCTGCGCATCTTCCCGCTGATATTCCATAAATCCGGTTGCTTTTCCCATGATTTTGCATCTCCTTTCCTAATTTCCTGTAATGGCATAAAATGCCTCAATCTGCGCCTGCTCACTGCTCAATCCCTTTTCCTCCATCTGCACAATCGTCATCATCATCTGATGATAATCATGAGGAATAATCTTTTTGAATTTTGGCAGATATTCACCAAAATGTTCTAATATCTCCTTACCTTTTGCGGAATTGGTGCATTCCACATGTTCTGTAATCATCTCTTTTAATTCCAAAACATCATACTTGGAAGTAATCTCACTAAATGATACTAACTCTTTATTGAGCCTCGTATACAAATCTCTGTCCTCATCAAGTACATAGGCGATACCACCGCTCATTCCTGCCGCAAAGTTCTTTCCTGTTTTTCCCAACACAACAACTCTTCCACCTGTCATGTACTCACATCCGTGATCACCCACACCTTCAACCACAGCAATAGCACCTGAATTACGAACACAAAAGCGCTCGCCTGCCACACCATTGATGAATGCTTTTCCACTGGTAGCACCGTAGAGAGCAACATTTCCTACAATAATATTCTCATCCTGCCGATAAGAGACTCCTTCCTGAGGATATAAAATCAGTTTTCCTCCCGAAAGACCCTTGCCAAAATAATCGTTACTGTCGCCCCTTAATCTGAGCGTAAGCCCCTTTGGAATGAAGGCGCCAAAACTCTGTCCTCCCGCACCGGTGCAATTGACGATATAGGTATCATCTTCAAGGTTTTCTCCTGCTTTTTTCGTAATTTCAGCGCCAAGCAATGTTCCAAACGCTCTGTCCACGTTGGTCACCTCTACTGCCAGGGATGCCTTCTTTTTCTTTGAAATAGCACTGCCAAGCTGTTTTATGAGCACTCTTTCATCCAGAGTCTTTTCCAGTTCAAAGTCATAGACATTCTTTTCGTGATATCGAACTGTTCTGTACTTCTTTGTATCGCAGGTATCCTCTTCGTAAACAAAATCGCTGACCAGTATTCCCGACAAATCTAGTCTGCCACCATTTTCTGTCACTGTGCCTTCCTTTGCCTTAATCAAATCAACCCTGCCTACCAGCTCATCAACGGTACGGATTCCAAGCTTTGCCATGTATTCTCTGAGCTCCTGTGCAATAAATTTCATAAAGTTCACAACATATTCCGGCTTACCCTTAAACCGCTTTCTTAACTCGGGATTCTGAGTTGCCACGCCCACCGGACAGGTATCCAGATTGCACACTCTCATCATCACACACCCCATTGTCACTAACGGTGCCGTTGCAAAGCTAAATTCTTCCGCGCCTAACATCGCGGCAATTGCCACATCTCTTCCGCTCATGAGCTTTCCGTCTGTTTCTACGATAACTCTGTTTCTGAGGCCATTCATCATCAATGCCTGATGCGCCTCTGCCAGCCCCAGCTCCCATGGCAGACCTGCATTATAAATGGAGCTTCTCGGTGCCGCCCCTGTTCCTCCGTCATATCCGGAAATCAGTATTACCTGTGCTCCTGCTTTCGCCACGCCTGCTGCTACCGTTCCCACGCCTGCCTCTGATACAAGCTTAACAGAAATTCTGGCATCCTTGTTGGCACATTTACAGTCATAAATCAACTGTGCAAGATCTTCGATAGAATAGATATCATGATGTGGCGGTGGCGAAATAAGACTTACCCCCGGCGTGGAATGTCTCGTCTTAGCAATCCACGGATACACCTTCTTGCCCGGCAGATGTCCGCCTTCACCCGGCTTTGCTCCCTGAGCCATTTTAATCTGGATTTCTTTTGCACTTACCAGATACCTTGAGGTAACACCAAATCGTCCCGATGCTACCTGCTTGATAGCAGAACATTTGTCAACCTTTTGTCCTGCCGTAGCCAGCCTCTCGTCACTTTCACCGCCCTCACCACTGTTGGATTTGCCGTGAAGCATGTTCATGGCAATCGCCATTGTCTCATGTGCCTCCTGTGAGATAGAACCATAGGACATGGCGCCAGTCTTAAATCTCTTTACAATATCATCTACGCTCTCTACCTCTTCAATTGGTATTCCTTCTTCCGGATAATGAAAGTCAAGCATTCCCCTGATATGAACCGGTGCCATTTCCTCATCAATCAGCTTTGTATACTGCTTGAACATATCATAATTTCCTGTCCATGTTGACTGCTGCAACAGATGAATGGTTCTCGGATTATATAAATGTTCCTCCTTGCCGCTTCGGAATTTATGACTTCCTCTGCTCTCTAACACCAAATCTCTCTCCAGTCCCAGCGGATCAAATGCCTGCGAATGCAGTGTGTCAATATCCTTTTCGATATTCCCCAGTGTGATACCCCCTATCCTGCTGACCGTACCGGTAAAATAATTGTCAATTACCTCTTTACCGATTCCAATTGCCTCAAAAATCTGTGAGCCCTGATAAGACTGAATGGTAGAAATTCCCATCTTAGAAGCAATCTTGACAATACCGTGAAGAATTGCCTGATTATAGTCATTGACAGCCGCATAATAGTCCTTGTCAAGCATATTACTGTCAATCAGGTATTTAATGGAGTCCTGCGCAAGGTATGGATTGATGGCGCATGCACCGTAACCTAGCAGAGTGGCAAAATGATGTACCTCTCTCGGCTCACCGCTCTCTAAAATCAGCGCAAGACTGGTTCTTTTCTTGGTGATGACAAGATATCTGTGCACCGCCGAAACCGCCAGAAGCGATGGGATGGCAACGTGATTTTCATCCACGCCGCGGTCAGAGAGAATCAGTATATTTGCCCCATCTCTGTGCGCCCTGTCTACCTCCACATACAGTCTCTCAATCGCCTTCTTCAGCGATGTATTCTTGTAATAGATAATCGGAATTACCTCCACCCGAAATCCCGAAATGTTCATATTCTTTATTTTTAATAAATCCGTGCTGGTAAGAATAGGATTTTTTACCTTAAGCACCTGACAGTTTTCCGGCTTTTCTTCGAGAATATTTCCATCTTCACCAATGTAGACCGTTGTTGAAGTAACGATTTCTTCTCTGATGGCGTCAATCGGAGGATTGGTTACCTGTGCAAATAGCTGTTTAAAATAATTAAACAACGGCTGCGGTTTATCCGACAGCACTGCAAGCGGCTTATCATTTCCCATTGCGGCTATGGGCTCCTTGCCATCCTTAGCCATTGGCAGGATAGAAGTCATTAACTCCTCATAGGTGTAACCAAATGCTTTCTGCAGCTTCTTTTTTTGCTCGGTAGGATATTCCTCTACCTTTTTATTTGGTATTTTCAAATCCTTTAATTTGACCAGATTGGTATCCAGCCATTCGCCATACGGCTGCCTTGCCGCATATTTTTCCTTGAGTTCATCATCATCTATCAGTGTTCCTGAGACGGTATCGACTAACAGCATTTTTCCCGGATGAAGCCGCTCTTTTGCGACAATGTGTTCCGGTTCTACTTCCAGTACTCCCACCTCTGACGAGAGGACAAGCGTATCATCATCCGTGATATAATATCTGGAGGGCCTTAAGCCATTTCTGTCAAGGACAGCTCCCATGATATCACCGTCAGAGAACAGAATAGAAGCAGGTCCGTCCCATGGCTCCATCATTGTTGCGTAATACTGGTAAAAATCACGTCTCGCCTGACTGATGGTATGATTGTTATCCCAAGGCTCCGGTATCATTATCATCACGGCAAGCGGAAGCTCCATTCCACTCATGACCAAAAATTCTAATGTATTATCAAGCATGGCGGAATCAGAACCCTCTGTATTGACCACCGGCAGGATTTTATGCATCTCACCCTTAAGATATTCCGATGCCATCGTTTCTTCGCGCGCCAGCATATTGTCAGCATTACCGCGAATGGTGTTGATTTCTCCATTATGTACCATGAAACGGTTCGGATGCGCTCTCTGCCAGCTCGGATTGGTATTCGTGCTGAATCTTGAATGCACCAGTGCGATGGACGATTCATAATCCTCATCCTGTAAATCTTCAAAAAACAGCCGTAATTGTCCGACTAAAAACATGCCTTTATAGACAATGGTCCTGCTGGAAAGGGACACCACATAGGTATTGTCATTAGACTGCTCAAAGACACGTCTTGCCACATATAATTTTCTGTCAAAATCGATTCCTTTTCTGACATCCTCCGGTTTCCTGATAAATCCCTGCATAATACACGGCATACATTCCACTGCTTTGGTTCCCAGCACCTCAGGTCGGATAGGTACTTCTCTCCATCCTAAGAACTCCAGTCCCTCTTTGTCTGCAATAATCTCAAACATCTTCTTTGCCTGATTTTTTTTCAGTTCGTCCTGAGGGAAGAAGAACATACCCACACCATATTCCCGCTCTTCGCCTAAAAAAATGCCGAGGGACTTGACCGCTTTACTAAAGAACTTGTGTGAAATCTGTAAAAGGATTCCAACACCGTCTCCGGTCTTTCCCTCGGCATCTTTGCCTGCTCTGTGCTCTAAATTTTCAACTATCTTCAATGCATCGGCGACTGTCTTGTGGGTTTTCTTACCCTTAATATTGACTACTGCACCGATTCCGCAATTGTCATGCTCAAAACGGGGTCTATATAAGCCTTTCGTCTCGGCAATCTCAAACAATTCATTGCGCTTCATTAGCACCACTTCCTTATTCAATTTTAATTCTGTGGCTTCAAGACCAGCCGCTCCTGAAAGTCATCTGCATGGCAAGAACTGCATTGTACATAATGTGATATACGCTGTTCTGTGAAGTCACTTCTGTGGAATACTATACTACAATAATTTCAAATTGTAAACAAAATTTTTTCAGGAACTGTTCATAATTAACTTAACTGTAATTAATGAACAGTTCCTTACTAATCGCACTTCAGCGCACTTAAGTGTCTTTGAAAATATAGAAATAATCATTGATTTTTTTCAAGTTAATGCATATAATATAAGTGAGCAGAGAAAATCGCTCGATTTAAGTGCATTGCTACTTTGAGTGCAAACCTTTCTTCACTACTTTGAATGTGAACCTTTAATTTAAGTACCTCGCAGCTTAAACTGCGAATCATTATTTTTCAGGGAGAAATATCTAGATACGGATTCCAGATAACTACCAAAAAAAGCGGGTGTCTTTCCACCCGCTTTTTATTAATTTTGCAAAAAATCTTTTATCTTCTTACTTCTTACCGGATTACGCAGCTTCCTTAATGCCTTCGCCTCTATCTGACGGATTCTCTCCCTGGTAACATTGAATATCTTGCCAACTTCCTCTAGTGTTCTCGGATGTCCGTCCTCCAGACCAAACCTAAGGACAATGACCTGTCTCTCTCTCTCCTTCAAATCCATCAAAAGCTGGTCGATATGCTCCTTAAGCATCACTGACTCTACATTGGCCTCCGGCGTAACTGTATTATTGTCTGCCACAAAATCACCGAGATTCGAATCATCCTCTTCACCAATCGGTGTCTCTAAGGATGCCGGTTCTCTCGCAATCTGCATAATTTCAAGTACCTTGCTCTCTGTCATATCAAGCGCACTGGCAAGCTCTGCCGCAGATGGCTCATAACCAAGCTCTAATGTAAGCTTTCTCTGCATCTTAGACATTCTGTTAATCGTCTCCACCATATGGACAGGAACCCTGATGGTTCTCGCCTGATCGGCAAGAGCACGGGTAACCGACTGCCTAATCCACCATGTAGCATAGGTACTTAACTTAAATCCCTTATCATAATTAAACTTCTCAACGCCTTTAATCAGTCCAAGATTACCCTCCTGCACTAAATCAAGGAAACTCATTCCTCTTCCCGTATATCTCTTGGCAATACTTACCACAAGCCTTAGATTAGCCTCAATAAGCCTGTCCTTCGCCTTCTGGTCACCCTCTGCCTTTCTCTTGGCAAGTCTCAACTCTTCCTCAGCAGTAAGAAGCGGAACCGTTCCTATCTCTTTGAGGTACATCCTCACCGGATCCTCTGTTCCCACACCATCAAGCAAATCTATTGCATCTAAATCGATCTTTTCTTCATCTTCCTCTTCAAGCTCTAACTCTTCGTCTGTAGGCTCCAGCAATAAATCGTCCTCGATGCCAAGTTCAACCTTCTTAATCGTCTCATCCTCCGGCTCAATATCCAAAGACTGTACAACCTCTATCTTATTGTCCTCAAGATATTGGTACACAGAATCCATCTGATCCCCGGTGAGCTTCGCATCCTTACAGAACTTATTCAGCTCTTGAAAATCCATAATATTATTCTTTTCTTTTGCTGTTTCTACTAACTTCGTTAATTTACCTAAGAATTCATCCTCAACCACAAAAACCGGTCCTTTCTCTATCTCTAGTTACATTATCTCTTGTACGTTGCAACATTATACACAAAAATTCGCCAAGTGTAAAGTTACTGAGCAATTTTTTTTTAATTTTGTAAAAAAATATTATTTTTTGTCAACTTTTTACAATTATTATTGTGATTTTTTTCCTCACTTTTAACTTTTCTTCGCAATTCCTGACATAATCTTAACAGCTCTCTTGTTATTGACAATCTTCACCTTCTTTGGGGAACCTCCATACTCGCCATCTAATACCCACGGAACCTTCTCCGCAGCATTAATTACAATCCTGGAAGCTTTCACATTAACAATACTGTCTGTCTTAACATCCATACCAATCAATGCACCTAACACAACATTCAAATCCAGCGGATTCTTCGGCTGCTTAATCAGCATTACCTCAAATAATCCATCATCAAGAACAATATTCTTACCTGTAATCCCTTTAAATCCACCTACAGAAATAGAGTTCGTAATCATCCCATATAGAAAATCATCCTCAATGGTATTATCATCATATGTCACTGTCATATGATAAGTTCTCAAAGAAGTAAGCTTTGTAACCGCGTCAATCAGATAAGCCGAATGACCTAGCAGATTCTTCATCTCCTGTGGTGTCATATAGGAAACATCCGTAAATGCTCCAAAAGCTGCTATATATACAAAGTTCTTCTTGCCAAAACTGCCGATATCCACATAAATAGGCATTCCATTGACAGCCACATCCGCCGCCTCCAAAAATGACTTCGGCAATCTGATACTCTGGGCAAAATCATTGGTCGAACCGGCCGGAATATAACCCAGTACCGGCTTATGAGGTAATTCCATCAAACCGCTTATCACCTCATTCAAGGTACCGTCCCCTCCGCTACATACCACCATATCATACTGATATGCCGTATGTATCACCTGCTCCTTCGCATCCAGACGCTCCTGTGTCGGATATACACCTACCTGATAACCATTCTTCACAAAACAGTCAATAATATCTGACAGATTCTCTTTTATCATACCCTTGCCGGAATGTGGATTATATATAAAAAGAAGATTTTTCATTATACTTTCCTTTCCCTCTGCCTTTATCGGTATAAGTGTCTATATTATAGCACAAATAAATCTGTTTTTCAATCCACCAAATTTCAAAAA
>CACXFV010000042.1 GCA_902767015.1 uncultured Lachnospiraceae bacterium
AACAAAGCAAAGAAAAAATCTCACGGGGAGGGTCTTTTTTTGATTTGCATTGACGCAGTGCGTAAAATACGATACTATATAAGTGCAAGGGTAAGGTGATTTTTATGGATACAGCAAATAAGATAAAAAAATTACGAACAGATATGGGTATGAGTCGTATAGAATTTTGCGATTATTATAATATACCGTACAGGACAGTCACCGACTGGGAGGCCGGAAAGCGAAAAATGCCGGAGTATGTTTTTGAACTGATGGAATATAAGGCGGATGTTGAGCAGTTGAAAACTGTCAACACTTGAGAGATATAATGGTAAGGAGGATTTTTGGTATGAGTATGAGAGAAAAAGAAGTGCTTAATATGCAGTTAGTTTTAATCCCGATTTTAGCAGAAGCTTGGAAGAAGACATATTCCGAGTTATCGGATCTGCTAAAAAAATATGATGTGTTGAGTTATATTGATGTTTGCTATGAGAATTATAATTCTACCGGAAATCAGGGCATTATCGATGATTTACAGGACTATATTGAAATGCAGGGAGGTAGAGTAAGTTGAAACCTTTGTATCATGGAACCATATACGATTTCGATGAAACAGATGTTTCAGCCGGGAAAGGTTATAAGGATTTCGGTAAGGGGGTTTATGCCACGGCATTTCCTTCACATGCTGAAAGGCTGGCAATAAGAAATAAGAACATTGCCGTGAAACGTCAAAGTTTCCTTAAGAACAAAAATGGAATCAACTTTCAACCAGTTGTAGCCTATCGGTATAATCTGCTGTTCAGCGAGAATACTGATGGATTGAAGGTAAAAGTATTTGATAAAGCTGATAGAGAGTGGCTTCGATTTATACTTCAGAACCGAAAGTGCGATGGCTGCACTCATGATTATGATATAGTGATCGGTCCTACCGCAGATGCTGAGACAACTACAATTATCAACGAGTATTATGATGAACTGGAAGAATCAGGATATTCCGATGAGGTATGTGAAAAGGTTATTGCTGAATTGAAACCAGAAAACATACCGAAGCAGTACTTTTTCAGGACAAATGAAGCAGTAAAGCCCCTCAGCTTTGATAAAGTAAAAAGGCAGGTGATCGGGTAATGGTAACGAGCGCAGAACAGAAAAAGAGTATGCGTAACATGGCAGCATTTCTTGTAGAGTATATTATGAAGAATAAGGGCTGTTCCAGGGATGAAGCGGTTGAGTTTTTTATTTTTCGGCAGGAGGCATTATAGAAGAGTACATGGGTTTCTGCCACATTTGGGATGAAAAAGTTATCCCTGCAGGAACGCCGTAATACAGACATATAGTGATAATCCTGAAATGAACTGATAGGGAGAACGGCAATAAGTTTTCTGTATTGGCTCGTTTTTATTGATAAAACATTTTAGTGAACTTCCGGAGACATTTATGCCTTTACCATAACATTATATAGCTATATAGCAAAAAGAACAGGATCGGGACAAGGAAAATCTGTCTTGATTATTTTTTTTGAAAAAATTACATATAATGTGCATTTTGTAATGTTTATGTAATGCTTTCTGTCGTAAAATGAATCTATAAAAGCGAGGAGGTGTGTGTTTTGAAAAGTCAGATACACTCAAGTAAAAGATCAGATGCCACGCAGGCGGTCTCTGAGGCCACATCAGGCATCTCAAGAGCGAAGGGAATCCTGTTTTTGTCAGATTATGCCAGATTGTCTCAATTCTCAAAGCTATTAAAAGCAAAGTATCCCGATGCGCAGATTATTGGTACGGCAGGTACTGTCTATCATAATACGGTGATTGATGATCAGAATATTTTGATTGTCATTGCAATCATAGACGAAGCGGAGCTTTCTGCAAATGTGATCGGTAACCTTTCTACAGATCCGCTTTCTGATATGTATAAGCTGTCAGAGAGCGTCAAGGTGGTATCGGCGAAGAAGAACAGCACAGTTTGTGTGGAATTTTGTACGGTGAATGAAGAAGTATTGGTGTCGTCGATGAATGTTATTCTGGCTCCGGCAGGAATCAAACTTGCCGGGGGTACGGTATTTGGTGCACCGGAGGGTAAGGCATCGCTTGTAGCGTATAACGGAGAGGTGTATGAGGATGCCTGTGTATACATGGTCATCAGGAATACGACAGGTAAAGCCTGTGTGATCAAGGAGAATATCTATGATAAGGCGGACGGACCGGCTCATGTCGCTACCAAGGTTAATGCTGTTAATAAGGAGCTTATAGAATTGGATCACAGACCTGCCGCTGATGTGTATTCGAAGGAGACAGGCGTTTCTAAGAGTGGTATCGTGGATAATGTCATGCAGGCACCGTTTGGTCGGATCATCGATGACGAGATCTACATTTCGTCCATGAACGGTGTCACCGGTT
>CACXFV010000043.1 GCA_902767015.1 uncultured Lachnospiraceae bacterium
AGTGCACTCGATGGGACTTGAACCCACACCCGGGAACCCGGACATGAACCTGAATCATGCGCGTATGCCAATTCCGCCACAAGTGCAATGGAAAATCCAAACAAAAGATATTATAGCAGTAATGTAAAGATAAATCAACAATTTTTTTGAAAATTGTATATAAAATTTTTATATAGTATTTTTTGGGGGAATATGGTATCATAAGTTAGGTTGCTGACAGATAAGTTTAACAACATTAGTTCATGCATATATGCAGTAACGCAACAATAGTAACGAAAGGAAAAATGGTTAGCAATGAAACCGGTCAATATTGAACAACTCGTTATAGGAGACGGTACACCGAAAATCTGTGTTTCCATTATGGCAAAGGAGATAGAGGAGGCTGTACTTCAATCAAAAAAGCTCAAAGCTTCTGCCGCTCATTTGGTAGAAGTCAGAGGTGATTATTTAGAACCATATGCAGAGCCGGAATACATTACTCAGGTAATCAGTGAAGTAAGAAGGTATTCACAGCGTCCGGTAATATATACATTTAGAACCGGAAATGAAGGAGGGGAAAAAAGTATTTCCAAAGAACAGTACACAGACCTGCTTTGCGAGGTCATCAGAAAGAGAGCCATGGATTTGATTGATATAGAATTATTTACCGGTGACGAGGAGATAAAAAAGCTGACAGAACTGGCTCATCAAAATGATGTAAAGGTGATTATGTCCAATCATAATTTTGAGATGACGCCTGATGAGACGGACATCGTCAGCCGATTAAAAAAAATGGAAGCCCAAGGGGCAGATATTGCTAAAATTGCTGTGATGCCGCAGCAGCAGTATGATGTGAACCGGTTGCTGAATGCAACATCAATGGCATATCAGGAAATGGAGATACCGGTTGTAACCATGTCTATGGGAAGGTTAGGCGCCGTTAGCAGGATAATAGGGGAAGTATTCGGAAGCAGTATTACGTTTGGGGCATTTGGCGCGGCATCTGCACCGGGACAGATAGAGGTAAAAGCAGTGGAAGAGATGTTGGAACTGGTGCACAGGCATTGTTGTCAGGCAGGTTAATTGAATAATATAGAAATAAGAATAATAGAAAGGTTGGGCTGGAAAATGAATATAGATTACAATATTATGTTAATAGGATTTATGGGAGTGGGAAAGACAACGGTTTCAAGGGAATTGGCAAAGTCCCTTGGAATGCAGGAAATTGATATGGACAGCTATATTGTGGAGCATGAGAATATGAAAATTGCGGATATTTTTTCAGAATATGGAGAATATTATTTCAGAAATGTAGAAACGGACTGTCTTATTGAAATACAGAAAAGAAAAGGACGCATTGTTTCCTGTGGCGGAGGAGTTGTACTTAGGGATGAAAATATCATGTACATGAAAGATGGCGGTGTGATTGTGTTACTGACAGCTACACCCCAGACGGTATATGACAGGGTGAAATACAGTACAGAAAGACCGATACTTAATGGAAATATGAACGTGGAATACATAACAGAATTGATGGCAAAGAGAAGTGAGCGCTATGAAAAAGTAGCAGATTTGGTGGTTACGACGGATGACAGGGAGGTTAGTGATATTGTCAGCGAGATTATAGAGAAATTAAAGGCATGACCGTTACTGAAAAGAGTAACTATTCAGCGGCCTCAAGGCTGGGAATGAATTCTCGGACTGTGGGCAGTCGGGGGCGCTAAAGCGCCTTGTCCGCCTGAAATAATTCATAAAAAAGAAGGAATACATAAAAAAGTGGTTGAAAAAAAGTGGATATTAGTTTAAAATAGAGAAGTCTGTTAAGCAATTTTGAGAATAAGCATAATAAAATAGATAAATATCTTTATGTGTTAGTTGAAGGAGGAAATGTACATGATATCAGCAGGCGATTTTAGAAATGGAATAACGATTGAATTTGATAATAATGTATATCAGATTATAGAATTCCAGCACGTTAAACCTGGAAAGGGAGCTGCGTTTGTCAGAACAAAGTTAAAAAATATAAAGAATGGCGGTGTTGTTGAGAAGACTTTCAGGCCGACAGAGAAATGTCCACAGGCAAGAATTGACAGAAAGGACATGCAGTATTTATATTCAGATGGTGACTTATATCATTTCATGGACGTTGAGACATATGATCAGATTGCTCTCGGTGCAGACAATGTAGGGGATTCCTTGAAGTTTGTCAAGGAGAATGAAATGGTAAAGATTTGTTCTCATAATGGCGAGGTGTTTGCGATTGAGCCGCCATTGTTTGTAGAGCTAGAGATTACAGACACAGAACCGGGCTTTAAGGGTGATACGGCGACAGGTGCAACAAAGCCGGCTACAGTGGAGACAGGAGCGGTTGTATATGTACCATTATTCGTAGAGCAGAATGACAAGATTAAGATTGACACAAGAACAGGCGAATACTTATCAAGAGTTTAAAAAGTAAATTTTAAAGCCACACTCTTTAGGGGTGTGGCTTTTTAGTACACTTGATGGTGCTTGTTTTTTCTGAAATGAGGTTATGAGTTGAATATGGAATATACAACAAAGATTATAAAGAGTGACAGAAGAAGTTTAGGATTTGAAATCAAGGAAAGAGGTGTTTTAATCGTCAGGGCACCTTATGGGATGTCCAAGGTCGACATATTTGATGCAATCAAGCGACATGAAAGCTGGATTGTCAAACATATGCTCAGCATAGAGCAAAAAGAAGAACAGAGGAAAAATGTCAAAAAAATTTCTAATGAAGAGCTTCATAAAATGGCAGATAAAGCATTAGAGGTGATTCCGCCTAAAGTGGAATACTATGCTGCAATACTTGGTGTTACCTATGGCAGAATTACCATTAAAAATCAGAAAACAATCTGGGGCAGCTGTTCCTCCAAAGGAAATCTGAATTTTAACTGTCTGTTAATGCTGACACCGGAACAGGTAATGGAGTATGTAGTTGTTCATGAGCTGTGCCACAGATTGGAAATGAATCATTCAAAAAGATTTTGGAATTTGGTAGAGCAGGTAATGCCGGATTATAAAATTTATAAAAAATGGCTTAAGGAAAATGGCAACCATTTAATATTTGCAATGACAGGCTGTAATTAGAAATAGTACAGACAGCAGGACAGAAAGCCCGGATATTGCAAAACAGACCAAGACAGCAAGGGCAGTAGATAAGCTGATTGAAAGCTTCCTGTATACTATAAAAAGTAGATGGAGCATTCTGCCTGGAAATTCTTAAGGCAGCACCTTTTCCAACCGAACTGGTTGTACTTGGAACAGAGGGAATTAA
>CACXFV010000044.1 GCA_902767015.1 uncultured Lachnospiraceae bacterium
GGCCCAAACCGGATCACCTGAGAATAGCTGGTTGTATGAGTTACAACGAGCGAACTTAACCATTCTGAACTTCATAATCAAGTGGTCAACTAATTCCTGAGCCTCTGACTCTGTGATGATACCCTTCTTCAAATCTCTCTCTACATAGATATCTAAGAATGTACAAACACGACCGATACTCATTGCGGCACCGTTCTGTGTCTTGATTGCTGCAAGATATCCAAAATATGTCCACTGGAATGCTTCCTTCGCGGTCTTAGCCGGCTGTGAGATATCAAAGCCATAAGACTCTGCCATCACTTTCATTTCTTTCAGACGGTTAATCTGCTCCTGAAGTTCTTCTCTCTGACGGATAACATCATCAGTCATAACACCGCATCCGCAGTTAGCCTTGTCAGCTTCCTTCTCAGCGATAAGATGGTCAATACCATAAAGAGCTACTCTTCTGTAGTCACCTACGATACGTCCTCTACCATAAGTATCCGGAAGACCTGTAACAATCTTATTCTTACGTGCTGCTCTCATCTCCGGTGTATAAGCATCAAATACAGCCTGATTGTGTGTCTTATGATATTCTGTGAAAATCTTATGAAGTTCCGGATTAACCTCATATCCGTACTCAGTTAAAGACTTCTCAGCCATCTGGATACCACCATATGGCATAAATGCTCTCTTAAGAGGCTTATCTGTCTGAAGACCCACTACCTGCTCTAAGTCTTTTAATTTCTCATCAATATATCCCGGCTTATGAGATGTGATAGAAGATACAATATCTGTATCCATATCAAGAACTCCACCTTTAGCACGTTCTTCCTTCTGAAGTTTCTGTAATGCACCCCATAACTTATCTGTTGCCTCTGTCGGTCCGGCTAAAAAGCTCTCATCACCATCATATGGTGTGTAGTTATTCTGAATGAAATCTCTTACATCAATCTGTTCTTTCCAGAGTCTTCCTTCAAAACCATCCCACTGATCAAAATTTACCATTTTGTCTTTCCTCCTTGTATATTTTTTAAAAATGTTAGCGCTTGCTAATCTTTAAAATAATTATAGTAATTATTACTGATTTTGTCAATAGAGTCTGATGTTCTAAATTCAATACATGTTTCTAATCAGCAAATTTCCAACATTTCCAACCCTAATAAGCACCAAAAATAATGTAACATTTTTTTGTCATAAAATCAACCCATTTTTATCGTTTTCTACCCTTTAAAATCAAAATGCTGTCCAACCATCATTTCTACCTGTGTACGGACATTATCACTCATCTCTTCATATTTCAGCTCATCCAGTTTTTTAACCAGTTCCTCCACTGAGGAAGCTGTGACTGTCACCGTATCCTTAGACTCTGTCTTCGATGACCTACCGTCCTTGTTCTTGAGCTTTTCCTCGTAGTCTTCTTTTGCCTTCTTCTTTTCCTCTGCCTTATGTGCCTCTTTCTTTTCTGCCGCTTTTTTCTCAATTCTTTCCTTCTGGGCAGACAATGACTTATCAATTACAGCAAAATAAGAGGCTGTGCCGTTGTCATTAATCTGCACACCATATGCTTTTACATTCGCATTTGAGGCACTGATGCTGTCCTTGAGACTTGAAAGATTCGATGCTGCATTGCCGATAATTCCCTCATACTTCTTGCGGTACTCCTCATCCTCTGCCATTCTCTCAATTTTTTCCTCATCAATAAGAACCACCATGCTGTTCGCATTCGCATAGTTTCCTGCCTGTGATTTAGCCTGTTCTTTCATATCATCACTAACAAGGATAAAATCCATCTTTGAATACTTCTTCTTGAGCTCTTCATAATACTTCGCTGCCTTCTCGCTCAACTCCGGCTTTCCGATTGTCTTTCCCGAAACCTTACTCTTCTTCTGGGTTGACTGTGATGATGCCACTTCATAACCGGCTGCTGCCGCATTGACATCTGACTTCGATACTGTACTCATAAACATTCCTCCTTGAAATAGTTATCCGGCAGGTAACTTTTGAAACCATGCCCTGTCATTAAGTTCCTGCAATAACGCATACTAATGCATATCCATATGCATCTAACTATTATATCGTAACTTTAACAGCAAAAGTTAACAAAAAAAAATCAAAATATAATTTCTGCGGAATCCAAAATAATCGTAAAAGGTCCGTCGTTCAAAAGCGACACCTTCATATCCGCACCAAAGCTTCCGCACTGCACCACCGGCACCTGCTTTTTACATTCCTCTATGATATATTCGTATAAAGGCTCTGCCATGTCCGGTCTTCCTGCTCTGATGAAAGATGGTCTGTTGCCCTTTTTACAATCTGCATATAATGTAAACTGGGAAATCAGCAAGAGCTCTCCACCCACATCGGCAAGTGATAAATTTGTCTTGCCATTTTCATCCTCAAAAATCCTCATTCCTACCAGTTTTTTAATCATTTTGTCGGCAACCTGTGTCGTATCCTCTTGTTCTATTCCGATCAACACCAGAAACCCCTTTTCAATGCTTCCTATCACACTGTCGCAAACCTTCACACTGGCTGACGAAACTCTCTGTATTACAAACCTCATACCAATCCTCGTTTCTATTCTTGTTATGAATGACAGGTAACCCACTACCTGCACCTCATGTCCGTTCCAGCCAAAAAGCTGAAGCTCTATTCTTTTATCAAATCCTTCATACTGCTAAGTGCTATAAGCAGTGTAGAGCCGTTGTGCAGCAGTGCCGATGTGGTCGGTGCTAATATGCCAAGCACGCCCAGTATGATAAGACTTGTATTAAATCCTACTATTACCCTGTAATTATGATGGATTCTGTCTACTAATGCGTCACTAATTCTTTTCAGCATCACTAATTCATACAGATTATCTCCTGCCAGTGTGATATCCGCTATCTCTCTGGCCAGCTGGGCACCGTCACTGATGGCAATCCCCACATCCGCTGCCGAGAGTGCCGGCGAATCATTAATGCCGTCTCCTACCATCAGCACTTTTCTGCCGGCTTCATGCTGCTTTAGAATATAATTTGACTTATCCTCCGGCATCACCTCAGCGTAATATTCATCGACACCTACTCTCGCGGCAATGGCTTTTCCTGTCCGCTCACTGTCTCCGGTCATCATCACAATTTTATTGATACCCTGCTTTCTAAGCTCACGAATCGTATCCGGTGCCTCTTGCCTGATAGGATCTTCTATACATATCACCGCCTCCAGCACATTTTCTACTGCCATGTATAAATGGGAATACTCTTTTGGAAGTCCCTTAAAACTGTCTCTCATGTTCTCAGGTATTTTGCATCCCTCGTCCTCAAAAACGAAATGATAACTTCCGATTACCGCGCGCTTGCCCGCGATTGTCGTGGCAATTCCATGCGCTACAATATATTCCACTTTACTGTGCATCTCATCATGGATAAGATGCTTCTCTGCCGCCGCATAAACCACCGCTTTTGCCACAGAATGTGGAAAATGTTCCTCCATACATGCGGCTATCCTGAGTAACTCATCCGGCTCTGTACCGTTAAACGAAATGACCTGTGCCACTTTCGGCCGGGCTTTTGTAAGTGTTCCCGTTTTATCAAACACCACTGTATCTGCCGCCGCAATGGCCTCAAGGAACTTCCCGCCCTTCACAGTCACTTTATATTTCCCTGCCTCCCTAATGGCCGAGAGAACAGAAATCGGCATTGCAAGCTTTAAGGCGCATGAATAGTCGACCATCAATACTGCTACCGCCTTTGTCACATTTCCGGTGAGCAGCCATGTTGCCAGCGAACCGGTAAGTGTATACGGCACAAGCCTGTCAGCTAAATGCTCCGCAGCACTTTCAAGAGAAGATTTCAGTTTTTCCGACTCCTCTATCATTGCGACAATCTTTTCATACTTGCTGGAGCCGTTGGTTTCTCTTACCCTGATGGTAAGCTCTCCCTCCTCAAGAACTGTTCCCGCATAGACATAGCCGCCGGCAGATTTTTTCACTGCAATCGACTCACCCGTCAGAGATGCCTGATTAACCATTCCCTCACCATCTGTCACATTGCCGTCAAACGGAATAACATTTCCCATATGTATTACTAACAGATCATCTTTTTTTACCTGTGATACCGAAACCAAAACAGTCTCTCCTTCACAGATTTTCCAAACATTCTCCACATTAAGAGACATACTTCTTGCCAGATCATTCACGGATTTTTTATGTGTCCATTCCTCCAGCAGCTCGCCAATTCCCAGAAGGAACATAATAGAGCCGGCTGTATTGTAATCTTTTCTCAAAACAGAGACACCTACTGCTGTTCCGTCGAGAACAGCTACCTCTATGTTCCCTTTGGCAAGAGCCTTCATTCCATTCCAAACATATCTGACCGAGTGTGCCATCGTGATATATTTTCTCACATTCACGGGAATCACTGTGTTTTTGATACACCTCATCAATATCTTACTGATAAGCCTGTCACGATAACTGCTGTTGATTTCTCTGGTACTTGTCTGTGAAATCTGTCCGGGTACCTCAGCCGCTTCATAGGTGAATTTACCAAGGATATGAAGTATCTCGCTCCGGCCGCCTTTATATTCAATCACCACATCACAAGTGCGTTCATATACCTTTACCGCCACAATGTAAGGCTGTGTGTCAAGATAATACGCAAGAATATCCGCCATCTCAAAGGTCATTTTTTTCATTAGTACATGAATGCGCATTCTGCCCTGTATTTCATGTTTTATTGTAAACCTCATATTGTGGCGCCTTCCTTCGCAGTGGCTTCTTCAGCCTCTCCTTCATCTTTTTTCTCATCGCAATCAGAAGCCTCCTCAAAGCAATCTTCTCCATAGACCATCTCTGCTTCGCGTTCTTCATTGACTGCCTTTGCTTCGGCATATATATCCTCAGCATTTTCCTGTATATTCGTAACCGTCTTCATAATACTCTCCTTGGCCCGGAGTACCGCTGCCGTACAACTTACATATACCTTCTTAGCATCTCTGCCGGAAAGTACCTTGATACCTGCCGTTCCAAACAACACACCTGCGGCAAAAATACCTGTTCCCTTTTTGTTAATTTTGCTGAATACCTTCATCATATTGCATTCCTCCTTATTTTGTTGCTGTTAGTTTATTGTTCTTATTTCATTATTCTTATTTCATTGCTGTTATTCTATTGCTGTTATTCTATTGCTCTAATCTTATTGACAAGTTTCCTTATTTTTTCACTGCTTTTGCCTATTCCGTTGTCATTTTCCACACCCGAACTTACATCCACACCATCAAATCCTGTCACTTCAACCGCTAAAGCGGCGTTGTCAGGATGAATCCCACCGGCAACCAGTCTCATTTTGTTGTCACGCGGCATATTTTTTATACTTTCCCAGTCAAAAGCCTCTCCACTGCCCGGTGTGTGCGCATCAAAAATATATCCGATAATTTTGTCGTTTTTACGATACCTTTCATAACCGGATACATCCTTCCCGTTAAATGCTTTTATGACCGGAAGGGTAATTCTGTCCAACAATTTCTCGCTGATGGTACCATGTATCTGAATATGGGAAAATCCGGCGTTCTGAATCTTATCCAGCTGTTCGGCATCTGGGTTTACCGTAACGGCAACCGTATGTATTCTGTCATCAAGCTGCCTCATAATCCTGACGGCATCTTCAAGCGGGATATTCCGTTTACTCCAATCAACAAATTGGATAAATCCCACATAATCCACCAGCATTTCATTTAAGACATCCGCCTCTTTTTCCTGCGTTATTCCGCATATTTTAACTAATTTCATTCCCATTTCTTCCTTTACATACATACTGCTGCAGACACACGAATAATACGTGAAAAAGTTTCACTCTAATGTGTTTAATATCTTATATAACAGACCATAGAGTACCGTTGCCTCTTGTTCACTGAGACGGATACATTGTCCCATTTTAAGAGGAACCTCAGTCGCACTGTCCCGCAATGCTCTGCCCGAAGCGGTGATTTGTATCACAAGATTCCGCTCATCCTCCTTCGATCTTGTCCTCTCTATATATCCCTTCTTCTCAAGCTTTTTTAATACCGGTGTGAGTGTTCCCGAATCAAGATACAGGCACTTTCCAAGCTCTTTAACATTAATCTCTCCCTTTTCCCACAATACCATCATGGTGATATACTGGGTATAGGTTAAATCCAGTGCATCAAGATGCGGTTTGTATTTTTTTACAATCTCCTTCGCACAGGCATAAAGAGGAAAACAGAGCTGATTCTCTAATTTCAAACTATCATACTTTGCATTATCCTTTGGCATATTCTCCTCATTTCTTACCACAAAACTACATGATTCTCTCACATGCGGCAAGGGCTGCCACTGCACCATCCGCTGCTGCGGTAGTAAGCTGTCTTACCGATTTAGTCCGGCAATCACCGGCTGTATAAATGCCCTTTACATTAGTAAGGCAATCCTCCTTCGCCACCACATATCCTGTAGAATCAAGTGCCACCAGATTAGAGAACGCCTGATTATCCGGTTCCTGTCCTACCGCAATAAAAAGACCTGCCACCGGTATCTGTCTCAATTCACCGCTGTTTTTATCCTTTACCTCTATTCCTTCCACCTTATCCTCTCCCAATACAGCGACAACATTTGCGTTAAGGACAAATTCCACGTTCTCCCTGCTCTTCAACTGCTCTACATCTTTTAAATCCGCTCTAAAAGCATCCCTGCGGTGAACTACATATACCTTACTGCAATAGTTTGACAAGAACAGCGCATCTTCAATCGCTGTATTGCCTCCTCCTGCCACAGCGACAGCTTTATTCCTGTAAAATGCGCCGTCACAGGTTGCACAGTAAGAAATTCCCGAACCAATTAAGTCTTCCTCCCTTGGAATCCCTAACTGTCTGTTCTTTGCCCCTGTAGCGATAATAACCGCCCTGCATTCATAGGAATTTTCCGCGGTATTGACTACCTTAATCTCTCCCTCATCCTCTATAGAAATCACCTTCTCATATCTGACCTCAGCCCCCAAGCCTACTGCCTGTTCATAGAGACCTGTTGCAAACTCAAAGCCTGATATATTCTTAATTCCCGGATAATTCTCTATCTCCGGTGTATTGATAATCTGACCTCCATATGCCTTACTTTCCAGTATCAGCGCGCTTTTTCCCGAACGTGCCGTATAAATTCCCGCTGAGAGACCGGCCGTTCCGGCTCCCACAATAATAACATCAAACATAATTACCTCCGTCTCTCTTTTAATCTGTATGTATAAAAGAGCTGCCGTACAATAAAAAATAAACGTGCTGTAATACCAAAAGCGGTGAATGATAGTTCCTATCATTCACTGCTTCGATACTGCCACCACTTAATATGGTTCACATTTTTCTTCTCATTTGACCAGCTTTAACACCTGCTCTTTTGGTATCAGTCCTACAGAGCGCTTTACCTCTTTTCCACCGTCAAATACGATCAGACACGGAATGGAAGAGATGCCATACTGAGCTGCCAAATCCATCTCATCATCTGTCTCCACCTTACCGACCTTAAAGCCCTCAGCTTCCTTCGCCACTTCTTCCACTATCGGTGATAACATCTTGCAGGGGCCACACCACGATGCCCAGAAATCTACCAAAACCGGAACATCCGATTTTAAAACCTCCTCCTCAAAATTATCCTTCGTCAATACAATTGGTTCCATATCCTTTCCTCCTGCCTTTTTTAATAACGATTCAGTGTACTACTTATATTTTACTACTTTTTTTCATTTTATACAAACAATATTATAATATTTTATCGATTCTTTCATCAATTTTTTCAGGTTTGTCAGTAGGGGCATACCTCTCAACGACATTCCCCTCTTTGTCCACAAGAAACTTGTAATCATAAATTCCCATAATGTCCACTCCTTTTAATATATTTTTTACAATAATGTTGTTTACAATTTAATTATACATAAAAATACACTCTTGTCAATACCTATTTTTAGATTACTACAGCAACACTGTGAACAAGATATCGCCATCATGATAAGATACTGTTATTTTTCCCTTTAATCGGCGGACGATTCCCTCTGCCATTGATAACCCGATTCCATAGCCGTTCTTTTTACTGTTATGAGATGTATCCTCTCTATAAAACCTGTTAAAGAAACGACTGTAATCTACATTTTTCCCCTCCGCATAAGGATTTCTGATGACCAGTCTTGCGCCTATCTCTCTTGTCCGCTTTTTGAGAATAACACTGATTTTTCCCTGTTCATCACAATACTTTACGGCATTATCCATCAAAATCGACACCAGCTCATGGACAATCTTTTCTTCTCCCCGAATTAGAATATTCTCCGAAATATCAACCTCCAGACTTTTCTCCTGTTGCTCTACCATTCCTTTAAAGGACTGTGTAACTTCCGTGACAACCGCGGAAAAATCCATGTTTTGAAGCACAATATCCGTTTTCTCATTCATTTTTGCCAGAAAAATCAACCCACCAATCAGATTATTCATCCGCTTTACCTGATGAATGATTCCTTCAGTCCATTCATTTTTTCCACTCAGCATTTCAATGACTTCTGTATTGGCAGAAATGATGGCTAACGGAGTCTTTAACTCATGTCCCGCATTCGTGATAAATTCGTTCTGTGCCTCAATATTCTTAATCGTAGATTTTACTGCCCTTCCCGAAAATGCCGATATGATTAAAAAGAAAAACAGAAAGCTCAGCACTCCGATTAAAACTGCTAGTTTTATCACTCTATGCACATTATAAATTGTTCTTGTCGAGTCCAAAAATACCACAACCCTGTCATCATTCACTTTCATGATTTTATAGGCATAACTGCAACTATCGTAATCAATCGTTCCCCTTTTTGTACTTCTTCCTGTCTTATGTCTGATGACCTTTTCTGCCAGTAACACCGCATCATCATCAGAAATAACAGAAATGTGGGAAACATCAGCCACTTTTACCTCATCCTGTATAGTGACGATAAAATAGCGAAATTCATACTGCAGCTCCGGCGAAAACATGACCTCTGTTTTTTTATCCATGTTCTCTATATTGTCGTTATCTATGTTAGTGATGCTGTCATTTTCATTCTTTATTTTATCGTAATTGTCACATAAATATTCCAAATCAGAATAAATCTTGCTGTAAGTTGTAAAATAGCCTATAAAAATACTGAGACCAATGACAGTCATTATCATCAGCAGCACAGACAGACTGGAGAATAGTATGAACTTTCCTCGTATTTTTCTTTCCATAGCATACCTCATTTCCCATTTACGACAATGCAGTCATAACATCCATTTTCGTAAGCACAAAACTTCCGCCCTCATTGCCATTGATACAGATATCGGCATCAATGGCCTCTAATTTGCTTTTCAGATAAGAAATATATACCCACACAATCTCTATTCCCTTATCCTGTTCATCCTCCCACACATGTGCAAAAATCTCTTCTGTCGTCAGCTTTTTCTCCGGATTGAGCATCAGAAATTCCATCAGCTTCGCTTCTCTCCCTGCCAGTCTTATAGAATTTTCACTGACCAGCTCCTGATCCTCCACATTCAGTGACACCCTGCCAAAGCTAAGCTTTGTGGGTGTATAAGAGCCTGTTCTTCTGGTAAGTGACCGAAGTCTGGCTAGCAGCTCACCCATGGCAAAGGGCTTAGTCAGATAATCATCAGCCCCCGCATCCAAGCCTGCAATCCTGTCATCCACCTCGGATTTTGCCGTCAAAAAAATCACCGGTGTTACATTTCCTGAATTTCTGATGCGTTTTAATGCCTCTATTCCATCGAGCTTTGGCATCATAATATCAAAAATCATGCAGTCATAGGCACTCTGTCTCGTCCTTTCAACTGCCTCCTCTCCATTCTCCACTGCATCTATATCATATCCTGAATGTTTAAGTACCGCTACCAGTGCTCTCGCTAAATCTGTCTCATCCTCTGCCAATAATATCTTCATGGTTCAATCTCCCTTTCCAATCATAAGCTTTGCTTATGATTTGCTATGCTTTCCTGATAAGATTTCTGATGGTCTGCATAGACACATCACAGGAAGCAAGCTCGTCTGCGCATCTTTTCAATTCATCAACAATTAACGCCTGATTAGATACACTCTTTTTATATTTTAACTGATGCTCCAGACTTGCCCATGAATCCATGGCAATCGTCCTCATCTGCACTTCAATATAGTATTTTCCCGGATAATTTCCATTCACATCCTCATACGGAACACTCATTTCCAAAATCATGTGATAACTTCTATATCCATTCGGCTTGGCATGTCTGATATAATCCTTTTCTGTGACTACCCGGCAATCGGAAAGGGACTTTATGTACGCAATACTTTTATAAATATCATCAATAAATGAAAATACTATTCTTACTCCTATGGCATCCTTTAATTCAGCCAAGGCACTATGGGTATTCTCCGGCAAATCCTTTCTCCGGCATTTTTCCCTGATACTTTCCTCCTCCTTAATTCTGCTGTTAAGATGTTCAAACAGCTTATAACCGGTCTCCTCGTACACTTTTTTGTTATATTGGTGCAGATTTGCAACAAAACTGCTCATAATCTGCTCCAGCACTTCTCTATATTTTCCATAAATACTCTCACACATAACGCTGCTTCCTTCTACACATTTTTATCATCCTTTCCATTAACCCAACGCTACATCCAGTGCCATCATTAATGTAAACCCAAAGGCAAACATAACCGTGCCTATATTAGAATGCTCTCCCTGTGACATCTCCGGTATCAATTCCTCCACTACTACATACATCATGGCACCTGCTGCAAAGCTTAACAGATACGGCAGTGCAGGAACAATCAGACCCGAAGCAACCATTGTCAACGCAGCCGCGATGGGCTCTACAATTCCTGACAACATTCCGTACAAAAATGCCCTGCTTTTCTTATTGCCCTCTGCCTTGAGAGGCATAGAGATAATGGCACCCTCAGGAAAATTCTGGATAGCAATACCAACAGAAAGCACCAGCGCCCCCGTCAGCGTAATATCCGTACTCTTTGAAATCCATCCTGCATACACAACACCTACCGCCATTCCCTCCGGAATATTATGCAGTGTCACTGCCAGCACCATCATTGTGGTTTTTTGAAAATTACTCTTTAATCCCTCTGCCTTATCACTATGCATATGCAGATGTGGTATGATACTGTCCAACAATAAGAGGAAAAGGATTCCTATCCAAAATCCCGCAAATGCCGGCACAAATGCGAATTTTCCCATATGCTCCGACTCATCAATGGCGGGTATCATTAAACTCCATATAGAGGCGGCCACCATAATCCCTGCCGCGAAGCCCGTGAGGGAACGTTCAAGCCTTTTTCCCATCTTATCCTTCATAAGAAATACACAGGCAGCGCCCAGCGTAGTTCCGATATAGGGGATTGTCAAGCCCTCGATAACGTCCAAATTCATGTCTGTTATATTCCTTTCATAAGCTTTAACTATAATAACATTCTTCCCATAAAAATGCAAATTATTGCTATGCCATTTTCAAAATATCTTCCCTTTCAAAGAAATTTCTAAATACATCCCTTAATCTCTTTTCTTTTTAGAATTGATATATAGTTAGTGCTATCTAACTTTTATATACCATTTTACATGAAAATGCAATCTCTTTTATGTAAAAAAGATGGGATAAATATGCATTTTCTCACACGCACACATCGCATAAGCTGATGCAGCACGACAAATATGCTTATTTATCCCACAGGTTCTTTTTATATTGAGCTATTGACTCTGTATCACATAATCGGCTTTATTGTTGCCAATCATATCTGTTAATGCCTCCATGGCATTCTGTATCGCACCATCATCCGTAATTGTTACCACGACATTGTCACCCAATTCTTGTATCGTTCCTTCCAGCTCCTTAAGCGTCACTTTCCCGTCATTATAGTAATAATCACTTCCTGAAACCCTGACGCTGACAGAATTGCCGACACTGCTCCTTGAGATTGTCGTCTCTTTTTCACTGTTACTGTCTTTGCTTTTACCGGAGCCTTTTCCTCCACCAAAACCGAGACCAAGATAATTCATTAGTACCAGTAATCCGAATAAAAGAAGAACAAGTATCAAAAACGGCAGTAATCGATGCTTCCTTTTTTTCTTTTTTTCTTCTTTCTTTTTCTTCTCCTCCTGCTTTTTACCCATGTAAGCCGCCTCCTTTTTCTTTTTATTCTATCATGATGCAAAACTCCTCTATTTTCTTCAAAAACAACTCCATATCACAGTCCAATCTGTTCATCTGCTCTTCTGTCTTTGGCCCAGTCCGCAAATCCTCCACCACTGCACTGACAGAAGTTACTAACGGATTTAAACCAAGGGTAGAGGTCACACCCTTTATGTCGTGAGCGGTACGAAACGCTTCTGTATATACTTTCTTGTCAATCTTCTCCTTCAACTCCTTCCATTCCCCGCTCTTATAAAATTTCAAAAGAACACTGTAATAGAAGGCTTCATCCCCCATCATTCTTTCTATGGCGTCATCACAATCCGCTCCCCATTTTTTCAACAACTTCAACTTTTCCCTCATGATTTTCTAAAAATCAACCTCCATTAAACTGAGCAGTCCGCTACGTTTTTTTACCATTGGTGTAAATCATGAATTAATCTGTTTTTGAAATTCTTCTGTCAGAATATTAAACAACAGATTCGTATCCAACGGTTTGCTCACACAATAATTGATGCCGGCCTTTTGACATTTTTCATCAACATTGTCTGTCACATCAGCCGTGAGTGCAATAATAGGAACATCTGCCGCATAAGAGCCCGGTAAGGCTCTGATTTCCTTTGCTGCATCATCACCGTTTTTAATCGGCATCATCAGATCCATCAGAATTGCCTGATAGTGATACGGACGGTGAGATTCAAACAAGTCCACTGCCTCCTGTCCGTCGCAGGCCAGTTCTGCATGGATTCCCTTTGTTCCTAAAATTTTAATGATAACCTCTGTATTAATGAGATTATCCTCTGCCAACAGAACATTTTTTCCATATAGCACCTGATCCTCATAAGTCTCTGCGCGGTGTGTCTGCAATGCAATCTGTTCGTCTGTCGCAAGATTATAGGCAAGATTTACTACAAATTTCGTTCCTATGCCTAGCTTGCTCTCCCATACGATAGTACCCCCCGGCAGTTCAACCAGATGTTTGCAGATATATAAGCCCAGACCTGTCCCGTCATGATATCTCTCTTCTGCATTATCCTGTTCGAACGGAAGAAACATCTTCTGCTGAAAGCTGTCACTGATACCTATTCCTGTATCCCATACGATATAAGTATGCTCTGCCTTGCCGTTTTTATAGCTCACATCCACATCTAACGTAATCTTGCCTCCCTGAGGCGTGTATTTAATACTGTTAGACAAAAGATTCATCAAAATTCTTTCCACATGCGGCACATCCATCAGAACATATTTGTTCTGCAGACCATGTGTATTCATCTCAAATTCCAATCCCGAAAGTCTGACCTGCTCATTGGTAATCGTCTGTACGGAGCTTAACAGATCTTCTTCCTTCACAGCCGTACTGACAGTTACAACTTTTCCCGCATTAATTCGGCTTGACTCAAGAATCTCTTCAATCAGACGCAGCAGATAATTACTTGAAGTCTGAATCTTTTCCAGATTATCACGTATTGCCTCCGGTAGATCAGGCTCCTGAAGACTAAGGGCGGTAAGTCCTGCAATGGCTGTCATCGGTGTTCTCATATCATGTGACATATTAGAAAGAAAAGTTTCCTTCTCCTGACCTGATTTGACTGCCATTCTAAGCGCCTTTGCCATCTCTTCAATCTGGTCCTGATCATCCACCTGCTTTGTGGTATCCACAAATGTCAGCACTAAGCCCTGAAGATTACCGCTGCCTGCTGCCTCTCCCTCTAACTTACTGTAGAATCTCTCCTGAGCACGATATGGTGCTATTCTGATCAGGTAGGTCTTTCCTGACACAGAGGCACAATTCTGTTCGATTGGCTGCATTGTCTTAAGAACCTGACGGCACTGCTTCATCAGATCCACTGTGGCAAAATTATAGGTAATATACCGAAACGGTCTGCCAATATCCTGGTCTGCTACATTAAATTCCGAAGCAATGTATTCCGTAAACTTATGAATATTTAAATCCTTGTCCACCATCAGGATTCCTATCAATGTTGTTGAGAGAAAGTTTGCCATATCGTCATTCAGCCCTGCAAGTTCATTTACCCTTGACTGATACTCTGAATTAACTGTATATAACTCTTCATTGACAGATTGTAATTCTTCATTGGAAGACTGCAATTCCTCATTTGCCGTAAGCAGTTCTTCATTCGCTGCCTGAAGCTCTGCGTTGACCGACTCAAGCTCCGTTACTGTCTGACGCAAATCATCCTTCGTAACCTTTAATTCATGCTCTAAATCAGAAATCCTTCTGGAGGATGCCGTATCCACCTGATAGTCAGGCATATCCCCTTCGATATCTCTTTTACCGCGAAGAAATGCAATTCCTGTATAATTCGTCTTCATACCATGACGGTCATGAATCGGCTGCGCAATGACAGATATATATTCAGGCTGCTCTTCAAGCTGGACAGGAACACCATCATAACTTACCTTTCCATCTTTATCCCTTGAATCACGCAATATCGTAGAAACCGCAATTTTTAAATCACTCCTGATTAACATAAAAATATCTAATGTAGCTGCCCCCGACGGAATAGATAAAAAGCGGGCACAGTCACCATAGGAACGTACCATCTCATTTTTTTCGTTTACCAATACACAGGCCGGCATTAATGCCTCTAAGACAGAAGTGTCAAGCTCTGTATTCTTATATTGAATCTCTGAATCGTCATCCAGACGTTGAATCTGAACCGGCTCAAGAGAATTTTCCACATTAGGCATCGAATAACCGAAGTGTTCATGTGCCGGTGCCCTTCCCGACATGTTATGGGTAAAAATTTTTTCGTTAGCACATAATGCCCTGAACACATCATCATAATCTATGACATATTCCTGTAAATTGCGGCTGTGGGTGACAACTAATCTTCGCTCAATTCTCCTGAGAATCGTTGTCTGTTTATAATAGGCATAATTAATATTGGTGACATTCTTTAGGATTGAAAAAACCTGTGACATAAGATCCTGATCAGATAATAGAAAATTCGCACTGGTGTCTACCATAGAAGCAGCAATATGAAACATCTCCTTTGCAATGGAATCCGGCTTCTGTATCATATTCACAAAACCTGTTGCAATGGCATTTCTCGGCATTCCGTCAAACTTGGCAGATTCCGGTGTCTGAACGATAATGACACCATTCTGTTCTTTCACTGATCTGATTCCATTACTGCCATCTGAACCTGTTCCCGACAGAATAACTGCCACAGAGCGATTCTCATAAGAGGCGGCAAGAGAACGAAAGAATATAGCGATGAGATGATTGATGAGATTAATATCGTATTCCTTTAAATAAAGGACATCCCCCTTTATCTCTACATTATACTTCGGTGGGATCATATATACGTGATTTCGCTCCACCTGCATTTCATTTTCTATCTCAATCACGGGCATTGCACTATATTTTCCCAAAATATCCGCCAGCATGCTTTTATGATTCGGTGCAAGATGCTGGATGATTACAAATGCCATGCCTGTATTAGAGGGAAGAAACGTGAGAAACTGTTGAAGTGCTTCCAAACCACCGGCAGATGCGCCAATTCCGACAATACAGTTTGGTCGCGTTTTGATATAAGAATTATCTGAAGTATACATGTTACGTCCTTTCTCTGCTGTAAATGTTTAACCGACAAACTTTTTACTTTATACTTAGCAGTGTTCTTAATAAATTGGCAAATTTTGTCATTTCTTATTCCATTTTATCTTTTTTAGTACAAAAAAGCAAGAAAAATATCTCTTGAATTTCATTTAAAAATATGATACTCTAGAGGATATATTGTAAATTTCTGTAAAAATATAAAATGACACACATTTTATATCACAGTCAGAATTAGAACAGGAGATTAGGAAATGTTAATGTTACCTCTTACAAACGATGAAAAAATCAGTCTATTTGAAAATCTGTTTTCTAACAACTTTGAAGAAATTATCCGCATTAATACAGAGACCACTGCCGGCTCCACTGTCTATACCAGCGGTTCTTTCTTTAAAAGTATCGCAGAGGATACTTATGATTATGATAACACAATTCGCGATTATCTTCTTGACTGCTCTGCTTCTCCCGATACGGGAAGTCTCTGGTAGAAGCGATGAGCCTGCGTTGTATTACAAACCATTTAAATACGGACAGGCGCTACCAGGTATTCTACCCTACCCGCCTTGAAGATGGTTTATTTCAGATAAAAAAAGCGATATTTTTTTACCATGATGCTACGCACATATGGCTTGTTATCCTTAATATCACATTTGATTTTCAGAATATATCAGATAATATGGATGATATCCATCATGCCTTGAACAGTACTAAAGAAGAAATTGATAAAAAGAATATGTTTTTGAATCTGTTAAGCCGTAATATCCGAACTCCTCTCCAGTCTATCATCGGTCTGACAAAAATTGTGGAGGAAAATCCGGACAATAATACGGCTTTGGACGCCTATCTGCATAAAATTTCAATGTCCGGTACCTATATGACAGAGACAATTGAGGATATATTGGAATTGCGCAAAATTGCGAATCATGAAATTATACTAAAACCTGAAGCAATTCTCCTTTCTGACTTTATCGGACACATTCATCATGTTATTGAGCCGGTATGCCATGACCATGAACTTATCTTTTCTTTAAGTACGAATATCACACCGGAGCTGGCGCTGATGGCCGACCGTCATGCCCTGTATCAGATTCTCACAAAGCTGCTGCTAAGTGCCATGGATTATATGGTAAGAGGCGGACGAATTCAGTTAAATGTCCAGGAGCTTTTAAGGAAAGATAATACCGTTACGATTGAATTTTCTGTGGAATGTCTGGGAATCATCATTGAACCGGAAAGGCTCAAAGCACTGTTCCAGCCTTATGATTATCTGCTGAATAAAGTAGAAGAAGATATCACTTCTCTTGACATTGCTTTGATAATTCTCAAGGGATACGCCCTCGCCGTGGGAACGGACACACTGATGGCCATAGCGGATGCCGACAAAGGCACTACTGTCTCCTTGTCTCTCACGATGCCTCTATCTGAGAATCTGCTGAGTAGCAACAAAATGTCTCTGGAGGAGCTTCTTCCCCGCCTGAAAGGGCTTCGGGTTCTTTTAGTGGATGACAATGAAACGAATCTGGAGGTTGGCGAAAAAATTCTCTGCTCTAAGGGAATTGATGTTGTTTCTGTTTTAAACGGTAAAGAAGCTGTCAATATTTATACCCAGTACAAAGGACATTTTGATGTGATCATCATGGATATTATGATGCCGGTCATGGATGGTCTGGAGGCGACAAGGCAAATCCGCTCTCTGTCAGACATTTCCCGCGCCAAGACTGTGCCTATCATCGCTATGACAGCCAATGCACTGAAAGAAAGCATTGAGGAGAGTTTTAAAGCCGGTATGAATGCGCATCTGACAAAGCCTATCAGTCCTGAGAAGCTGTTTCAGGCGATTGCCAATGTTCTGTCTATCACACATTAACTGACTTTATACAGTCACCAAATATACATCATTTCATGCAAACATGATGATGTATACCTGGCTCATTGCCATACAAAAACAGGGACTTTCATCAAGATAAGTCCCTGTACTAAAATGCCATATTAATATTGGTACAATAGCACTTAGCATACAACACGGATACCTGTTCCATTGCCTCCCGCACCACACTCACGTCTCTGTACAGTGCCACGTTGCCATCATAGATAAAAGCACATAAAACCACCTCATCCTCACTCACCTCTGCTTTTTTTAAGACATCTGCGATTTCCTCTGCCAAATTGACAGCGGAAGATAAATTCACACTTCCTATGTCACGCTCCCTGTTTTTGATATACAGGACAGCTCCTTCGTCATATCTGAGTGTAAGGGTGATTAAAAGTCCCTGTTCATATTCATATAACGCTTTTTGATTTGCCGCTGCTTCACTGTTGATGTGATTGGCCATATCCCATGCTTTTTCCACTTCCCTGTCAGCCTCTGACTTTACCGCCCCTAACTTCTGCTCAAGTGCATTTATCCTTGCATCTGTATCTGCCTTAATCTCCTTTGATTCTCCCTGCATATTAAGCATAACCCAAAACAACATAATCAGGATTACGTCGAGAAGCGCTGTCAGCTCAATGATAATTCCTTTACTTGTATGTCTTCTGTTTTTCACATTAACCACCATGCCTTATTCCAAAATCTGTTACTGCTTTTCTGCCATCTTTTCCGAATTTCTTTCAAGATACAGCTCAATATCCCTCTCATTGTCCTCTATTTCCGGATAAATCATACCATCTAAGATTTTAAAAATAATGGCAAAGACAAGACCCCAGAAGGTAGAGGTAAGCGCACCATAAAAATTACCGGTGACATTTCCGGAATCCTCCACAATACCAAGCAGTGAGGTTACTGTTCCCAAGATGCCAAGCAGCGGAAAAATACCAATCAGATTCACAAACAAAGAATAAAGCCTTCCCATCCTCTTTCGCATCATCACCAACTCCGTTTCCCGTATTTCAGCCATGTCATTATCTGCCTCTTTTCTCGACAAATCTTTATCAGGAACATAAATTGTTACATTCATTTTTCGGTAAAGCGCATCAGAACACTTTTTTAGCATGTGATAAACAATACCTGTAAAAATGGCCGTGATAAATATAATAAAATCATAGCTCAGAACGTTCATAAAAATCACCGGAATAATATTTTTCATCTGTACCTGCCTTTCTCTTAATGGTAATTGATGTTAAAACACATTATCTTCATACACGATTATGATAAAACCATCACAGGCTAACATCTTCTCATAACCATCACTGTCATCAAAATATTTTTCAAATTCATCCTCTGTATATACCACAAAATATCTGTCATATCCCGTCACTTCTCCATACCAATGCCTATTTGTCTGATAATAACGGATTTTACATCCTTCCTCATCAATTTTTACACAACGGATTTTCACACCGGAATCCGACAAAAGCGTTACTGCATTTGCCTGCCAGAAAGAGCCGTAGCCATATTCCAATCCATTGCTCTTAAGGCAGCGAATCAGTCCCGTCAGCTTCGCATTATCCTCTGTCTGTTTTTTCATCGTAAAGATTTCCCCTGATACGATGCCAAACATAATGATAAACGGAATCAAAATAACAGCCGCCAACCGGCTATAATCGACA
>CACXFV010000045.1 GCA_902767015.1 uncultured Lachnospiraceae bacterium
AGCATGCTATTTTGTCTCATTTGTTCTCTGTGATACCACCGCCTAATACAAGCGTCCGCATATTCTTCAAAATTATTCTTACCACTACGGACAAAAAATGCATAGATTTTTTCCATATCTATTAATTCAATTTTATTAAACAGAAACTCTTTCTCCGGCAACAATCCATTAAACACCAATTCAGTACTAAAAATGCTGTAGTAATGTCTCCGGGTTTGTTCCAATTCAAAATTATAATGACTTAGTATTTTCTCAAATTGATTCAATTTGCACTTATGTAAGGTGAGCATCGGTTTATCTGTATGTAATTGCTGCATACACATTTCTACTAAATTATGACCAATCCCCTGATGTTGATACTCTCTTGCCACTCTTAAAGTACATATCTTTTTCTCTTGCAAATCATTTTTTAGTATAGCAACTCCCGCAATTCGAAACTGATCCTCACATATAATTATTTCACGATTAGCTCTTAATTCAGCAGACTCGACATACAAGTCTTTGTACCAGTTGTTAAATCCTTGATATTCAAATACTAATCGACCCAAAAATCTATATATTTCACGACGATATATATTTTTGATTTCACGAGAAAGCGATGAATACAAAAAGTAATTTTTACCATTTATCATTTTTTCCATACATTCTTCCTCCTTATCTGATTATATTGATATTTTTATCCTGATGATACAGGAGCATCCTATTTTTTTCTTCCAAGAATGAGACCAATTGCAAAGAGAACACATCCAATGCCAATCGATGTGTAAGGAAAATACTTACAACACTGTGCGATTGATACGATAGTACTACTCAAAACCCCTAATGCCAAAACCACAATTATATAGGCTATTAATGTCACAAAATTTGTTTTTGAATATGTAACTTTGACCAAACATGAACACTCATTTTCAAATTTCCAATGATATGCCAATATCCTGCCTTTAGAATAATTAATATCTGACCCAAAATAATCGTCCCAAAGATGTCCCTCCAATTCACGGCAAGTCATCTGCTTATTAGCAAAGGATTCAACATCATAAGAAGATGGTTCCATAACTAATAAATGAATATTATCAATTCGTGGAAATAAGTATTTTTCCATCTCAATATTTGTAATTGTCTTTGAATCCAAATTCCTTTTTTCGTTTACCTTAAAATCAAAAATACGTGTACCGGAAAAAGCACTCTCAAAAGACTTATTCGATGGTTCGCAATCAAAATAAATATTATTTTTCAACTCAGCAGAAGAAATTCTAAATCTAATATATATCTTATCTATCTCGGCAAATTCACTCTTATCCTTAAGGTATTCATTAAATTTTGGAAAGTTAAATACTATATCCGTTTTATCATCTTTTTTAATTAGCTCATATGTTCCTCCAATATCTTGAATCAGTGGAAATAACAGGAGCTTTTCCTCATTGTCATTTTTTTTGAAAGAATATACGGAATACGACTTCTCTGTATGTATTCGTCCATCAGTATTAAAAACAATATTTGCGTTTTCTATTTTGCATAGTTGAGGGACTAAATCCGTAACTTCATTTTCATAAATGACAAAGGGACAGTGAAATATTAACTCATCGACATCTCTAAATTCCTTGATTTTTATTCCTATATCTAAATCCGGAATGCCACTATCCTTTTTTACTGATTCAGACCAAAAATTTATATGCACAGAAAACACAGGAATTTTAGTGCTTTCGTCAGTCTTCTTATACCACAAGCCAAAACTTCTCATTTTTCCATCCTATACGTTGATTCAAACAAATGTTCTTCCATATGTTCTTTACTTTACTGTTACAGTTTATCTAAAAATCTTTTCGTTATTTAGCTTTTACATTATATCAAATTTTACTCCATATATCAATTCAATTTTTGTTTTCCCAGCGTTGATATATTTTGTCGTTACTATTCACAGAAAAATAGACAGTAACATTTAGCTTAAATAACGCAGCCTAAATCCCTTGGAATGGCTTATTTCCAAGGGATATTTAGTTTTTTTTCAGAAGAACATATTGCACAAAAAAACCAGTGTGGTAACGCTGTATGAATCAACATCTTATTATGATCCGGAGACAAAGCAGTCCCGCCCAAAACGGAAATATTTGGGGACGGAGG
>CACXFV010000046.1 GCA_902767015.1 uncultured Lachnospiraceae bacterium
CAGGGCTGATTACCGTATTGTTGACCATGTTTACACAGAACCTTCTTTACAGAATGGAACTACTATCATTGCAGATGGTGTCAGCGAGGTACTTCGTGCAGTGAGAGAAAATCTGTTTCTGGGTGCATCTCAGATTAAAATTATGGCAGGAGGCGGATGTTCCTCTATCTATGATCCGATTGAGACAGTTCAATATACATTTGAAGAAATGAAAGCGGCTGTGGATGCGGCGAGTGATTATGGTACATATGTAATGGCACATCTTTACACACCGAAGGCAATGCAAAGAGCAGTAAAAGCAGGTGTCAAAAGTCTTGAACATGGACACCTGCTTGATGAAGAAACGGCAAAAGTGATAGCAGGTAACGGTGTATTTCTTGCACCAATGCCTAATTTTACAAAGCCGGAAAGTGGATTCCCGGATGAAAAAAGACAAAAGAAAATGCAGCTTGTGGTTGAGGGAACATTTAGAGAAGCAGAGCTTGCAGAAAAATATGGTATCAATGTTCTTTTTGGAACAGATTTTATCTTTCAGGCTCCGGGAAAAGGTGATTTTCAGCTTCAGGATCTCTCACATTATAAAAAAATGTTTGGTAGTTATAAGGGACTTGTATCTGCTACAGGAAATATCTATGAGCTCAATAGACTGACAACATACCAGAATCCATATCCGGATGGAAAGATAGGTGTGTTAGAAGAAGGTTCATATGCAGATATTTTGATTGTAGATGGAAATCCGGTACAAGATCTGGATGTTTTAGCTGATAAGAATAATTTGAGAGTGATTATTAAGGATGGAAAGGTATATAAAAATACATTAGATTAAACTGCCCGAGATTAAGGAGGCAAAAAGTAAAGCAGATGAATAGTATATAAAAGTATATTGAAATAAACTGTCACAGTACGAAATCTGCAATAAGAAAAAGTGATAGCATGATACAAAATATGTGTATACCTCAAGTTAGTTTAGATTTGTTGACAAAAAGCAGAAAGATTATTATAATCCACATATAAAGTTAATTCATATTATTCATACATAAAAAGTATGAATATTTAAAAATTTTGAAATACTTTATAGCTATTTAATTAATTTCTTCTCTCATTTTTATGGAGACTGGCAGTCATTATTGTTTGCACGCAGTCTCCTATTTTCACATAAGAAAAAGCTGAATTTATGTCTATATAGAAACCGGAAGAAAAGGAAGATGAGAGAAAAATGAGAGAAAAATGGAATAGTAATCATTATTTAGCTTGGAGGAAAGAAAAATGGAGATATATTTCAGTACCTCAAAAGAAAATGTTAACTGGCATGAGGTAGCAGAGATATTGAATGATGCCGGACTTTCAGATCTTGACGGAAAAGGTCAGGAACTTGTATTTAAAAACAGTTATGTCATTGTTCTTGCCTATGATGGTGAGAAGATAGTTGGCTGTGGAAGAGCAATTTCTGATGGAGTATGCCAGGCTGCGATATACAATATTGCATTCAGACCTGAGTATAGAGGAATAGGGCTGGGAAGTCAGCTGGTTGAATATCTTTTAGAGCTTTTAAATGGGCAGAGTATTATTTTATATACAAATCCACCTGGTGTTTCATTCTATGAGCGTTTCGGTTTTTCGAGGGCAAAGACGGCGATGTGCATCTACGATGGTTCCAAAGAAAAGCTTGATATGATGCGAGAACATGGATTTTTGTTGCCAAAGGGTTACCGGTTTACAGATGAAAATGTTGGTGCACACGAGAGAATACCGGAATATGAGTAAAATTATATGAAGAAGCCAAACATGAATAAGAAAATACATATAAAAAGTAAGTATAATATTGTAATAAATTAAGGAGAGTGATGCTAAAGTGGCATCGGAAGAACTAAAAAATACCATCGATATGGCATGGCCTGCTGTTTTAGAATCAATCTCAGTTTCAGTAGCAGGACTGATTGATACGTTTATGGTAAGCCGTTTAGGTCCTGAGGCAGTAGCAGCAGTTGGTATAACACTTAATCCAAAATTTGTAGGATTATCTGTCTTTATTGCAATTAATGTGGCGGTTTCAGCAGTGATTGCGAGAAGGCGTGGTGAAGGAAGACGGAATGAGGCAAACAGAATTCTTGCTGCAACGTTAATCCTTGTATTGATAGCAGGAGTGATTGTAAGTGCCATATTTAGTGGGTTTGCAGATCAGATTATGCGTTTTTCAGGTTCTGATGGGAGCAATCATGAACTTTCCACTGTATATTTCAGAATTATTATGGGGTTTATGCTTCCGGGAGTTTTGTCGAATGCAATCAATTCTGCACTTAGGGGTGCCGGAAATACAAAAATCGCAATGTATACCAATATAGCAGCAACTGTTGTGAATATATTTTTTAACTATCTTCTGATAGAAGGGCATTTTGGATGTCCTGCTTTGGGAGTCAGGGGAGCAGCAATAGCAACAGTGCTTGGTACAGTGGCATCATTTGTTATTAGCATAGGAGTGCTAATAAAAGGAGAATATCTTAATCTAAGTTATTTTTTTTCAAATAGCCTTGGTTTATCAGTAACTCATTTTAAAAATCTGATTTCCGTGGGATACAGTGTTTTTTTGGAACAGATTTTACTACGTTTTGGACTTATGGCAGTCAGTATAATGGCGGCAAAGCAAGGAAGCGAAAACATGGCAGTTCATCAGGTAGCAATGAATTTTATGGGACTTGGCTATTCCATAGGCGATGGAATGCAGGCAGCAACTGTTGCACTTGTTGGCAGAAGCCTTGGGGAAGGAAATGCGAAAAAGGCAAAAGAATACCGCATATTGAGCCATAAATTAGGGTTTGTATGTGGCTTATTGATTGCAGTTGCATATATAGCATTTGCAGGAGCAATATATAGAGTCCATTTTCCAAAAGCAGAAATGGCAGACATGGTAAAACTGGGAAAAAAGGTGATGGTTGTGTTAGCAATGGTAGTATTTTTTCAACTTCCTCAGGTGATTGATACAGGATGCCTCAGGGGAGCAGGAGATGTGGTTTATACCATGGCAGTCTCTACAATAGGAGCCACAATCATTCGTGCAGGAACGGCATATCTGTTTTGTATTGTTGCAGGACTTGGAATTATCGGAATATGGGCAGGTGTTTTGTTAGACCAACTGACAAGAGATATATTATTTGCATTTCGATTCAGAAATGATAAGTGGACACAGATAAAAATATAAAATTAATCAATTAAGGTTAAAATAAAATTAGCCGGAAAATAAAAACATATAAAAGGAGTGATATAAAATGTCAAAAACTAAGTTAGAAAATGTCATAAAATTAAATCTGGCAAATCTGCCAACACCGGTATACCGTCTTGAAAGAATATCAGAGGAATGGGGAGTCGATTTATGGATTAAACGCGACGATTACACAGGAGCAGAAACATCAGGAAATAAGATAAGAAAGCTTGAATATACAATTGCTAAGGCACTTTCCGAAAAGGCAGAAGTAGTCATTACCTGTGGTGGAATTCAGTCAAATCACTGTCGTGCCACTGCAGCTGTTGCAGCAAAGGTAGGGATCAAATCACACCTTGTGCTAAGAATTGATGAAGAACCGCCTGTAGAAGGGAATTATCTGCTTGATAAGATTTTGGGAGCAGAGATTACATTTATAAGCCGTAAGGATTATTCAAACAGGCGAGGCGAGATTATGGCAGAAATTGCAAAAGAATATGAGGCAAAAGGAATTAAGGCATATGTGATACCGGAAGGGGCTTCTGATGGTACAGGCAATTTTGGTTATATAGAAGCTGTACAGGAAATTGTTGCTCAGGAAAAAGAATTGGGTGTTAACTTTGATGCGATAGTGTGTGCTGTCGGTTCCGGCGGAACTTACAGTGGTCTGTTTCTTGGAGCCAAGATTTATGCACCTGATAAAAAAGTGTATGGTTTTAATGTGTGTGATGATGAAGAATATTTCCTCAATGTCTGCGAAAGTATCGCGAGTGATACTGTAAAAGCATTAGGTTCAGATATAGAAGTAAAGCGTGAAGAGATGAATATCATTGATGGTTATAAAGGACTTGGCTATGCTATTTCAAAAGATGAGGAGCTTCTCTTTATTACAGAATTGGCACGAAAAGAAGGTGTGATTCTTGATCCCGTTTATACAGGAAAGGCATTTTATGGCTTATATCATGAATTAAAGAAAGGTCGTTTTAGTGAACACAAACATATTCTGTTCGTACATACCGGAGGATTGTTTGGAGTATTTCCAAAACAGGAGCAGTTTACGAAGGTTTTATAATATCAACCAATGATAAAGGAGTGATGTGTATATGACACTTATGCAGCTTAAATATGCAATAAAAGTTTCTGAGCTAAACTCTTTTAATGGGGCGGCCAAAGCACTTTTTATGTCACAGTCAAGTATATCTACTGCGATAAAGGATTTAGAAGAAGAACTTGGAATTAATATTTTTAACAGAACGAATCATGGAATATCCATCACATCAGAAGGAGCAGAATTTATTCATTATGCAAGAAATATTCTGCTACAGGTCAATGCACTTGAAGATAGATATACTGTGGGAGAAAATAAGAAAAGATTTTCAATTACAATGCATCATTCTACATTTGCAACAAGGATTTTTTCTGATGTGGTAAATGAATTCGGACTTGCAGGATATGAATATAGTATCTATGAAACGCAGACAGATAAAGTAATAGAAGATTTGGAAAAAGGTAAGAGTGAGCTTGGAATCCTCTATTTGAGCGAATATAACAGACGGTATTATGCCAGACTTTTTAAAGAACATGGTCTGGAATTCAAGGTACTTGCTGAATACGATGTGTATGTATATCTCGGCAAAAACCATCCGTTGGCAGGACGTGAGAGTATTTCTCTTAACGAGCTGGAGGAATCTCCTTGTCTTATCTTTGACCAGGGAAATAACAGCAGTTTCTATTTTTATGAAGAAATCATCAGTGCTTATCAATATAAAAATATCATAAGAACAAGTGACAGAGGAACAACCATTAATCTGTTAAGTTATTTGAATGGATATTCCGTTGGTATAGGTATATTGACAGAAACTGACAGTACAGATAACCTGACAGCGGTAAGGTTGGAAACGGATGAAAAGATAAAAGTGGGATATCTGTTAAAAAGCGGTGTTAATCTGACGGAACTTGGAAAAAGATATCTGGAAATATTTACTGAATATGTAAAGAGTGGGCAGAAAAAAACGGAAGAAGAGAAGTCTTAATTTTGAAAATAATGATAAAGAATGTTATCTAATATGTAAAATGGGCTGCAACAATAAATTTTATAGCATACAAGATGATTTAATTAATGTCAATGTATGCTATGATTTATTGCTACAGCCTTACTTTAGCTAAAATAACTGAAACTTTATTCAGAAAGTTCTTCCCACTTAGAATAAAGTACCTCAAGCTCCTCATTTATCTCTTCTATTTCTTTTGAAATTTTCATCAGTTCACCAACATTTGA
>CACXFV010000047.1 GCA_902767015.1 uncultured Lachnospiraceae bacterium
AGACATATATTCTGCAAGTGTTTGTCCATTAATGTAATCCATCGTAAAATAGTACAAACCGTTTTCCGTACCATCCTCATGCAGATGACACACTTCAAAGCCTTTTAACGCAATACATTCTTGTTTGATTTTCTGTTTTTTTAGACGTTCATTATAATCAGGCTCCGAAGAAATTTTTTTTACAATCATTTTTTCATTGCTATCAACGATCTGTAATTTACAACCTGAATATCCTTTTAAATACATTTTTGCAAACTCCCGGTATTTACCTTAAATTATTTTTTTATCATTATAAACTGTCCAGACTGCATATAAAAACCATATAAAACATCTCTATGCTTTAAATAAAACTCATCAGTAGCCAAATGTGCCCCGTATAAATTCGGCGTATGTCCATAGTCTTCAGCCACAATTACCCCACCGCTCACGATTAACGGCAACACTCTCTCAAGAGCAGCACCAACTGCTTCATACATGTCGACATCCACATTGCAAACAGCTATTTCTTTTATTTTCGATGGCATTTCATCTGTTATTATATTTGTACGAATCAGTTCATAACCATCAAATTCTTCCAGCCTTGTTTTTACAAAATTCATAGATGTGTCCTTATGAGTATCATTCCACAAACTGTCAGGGCTATTTTTTGCAGCATCGTAAGAAAACCCTTCATAGGTGTCCAAAAAAAACGTTCTTCTCTTTATTCCACTTTTATTCATAAAGGATAGAACTGCTCTTGCAGAGTCACCTTTATATGTTCCGATTTCAACGTAAGCACCCGGAAGATTCTCTGTAAGATAAAGAGACTGAAAAAGATAGCAAAAATCTCCTGCATCAAAATAAGGATGATTACTATAAGACTCCCGTTCAAGAACCTCAAAAGACGTCCGATCCATCCTGTAAAAAGGAGTTATACCACTATCTCTACCACCATCCGTAGGATTTACTACCAGATAAGGAACACCTTTTTTTATACATTCCGAAACCGTCTCCAATGCATTAAAATCAAATATATAGGCAAGAAGAACTGTTCCTCTGTCAACATTGAGTTCTTGTAGCGATATTATTTTTTTCTCAAGATGATCGTATAACCTCCCGCCATATTCTAATATATCTGTTAGAATATATGGCTCATATCCCACTCTGCTTTTTATATTATCAACGGCTCTCTGAATAATATGTGAATACTCATCTCTGGTGCGAATTTCTGTTTCTTCCGCAAACTTGTAAATAAACGGATGAAGCCTTATGTAAAGGTATAAGAGTTTTCCAGATTTATCCACTACAGGAACTGAATTGATAAATATAGAATCTCTGAAAAGAGCGTCTGCCATACTTCGTGCATATTTATTATCCACAATAGCAATCGGATCATCCTTTATAAGCTCTCTGACATCCATAGGACGCTCGCTATCCAGAAAACGTCGTGAAATGATACCCTTAAGCATTTCCTTATCATCTATCACATAGATATCATCAATGCCGATCAAGACAGAAAAAATATCTTCGACCTTTTTATATGTAAGTCCATCCTCTTTGACCACAAGAGGACTGTTTGCAGTTATCTTTTTTAATTTCATTTCACCAACCTCCCAATTCAGTTAAATGTTTTTCCTTATTTTTCAAGGAATTATTTAGTTTATATCTCAGATGAATGATCTATACAGATGGACATTTCTCTGTATCCAGTACAAATATAGCTCCTATACACATATAATTAATCCGTGCAAGCAAAATTCAGCCATCCCAAAAGATCAAAATAATTCTCGATGGCACTATCTTTCAAGTCAAAAATGTTAATACTTTGTATTGCATAATCCGTAATATTCTTTGGGATAAACGCATCATTTTTTTCGAAAATAATTAATTTTTTTTCATTTTATTTTGAAAATTCCTTTATAACATGAATAGGAATATTTTGTTCACGCCTCACCATAAGGTACAATAATAAATTCCAATTTATATTACGTCTGTATATTTGCCATTTTTCAGCAATACCATCGCAATCATTATCATGTGGAAAACAAACAGTAATATCTTGCAACTCAGCGCAAGGAAATTCCTTCTTACTGTTATTAAAATTGTAAAACACACCCCAATGAACATTTTTTAAATCAGATGAAAGATACTTTTGGGGATTTAAACAAATTTTTAAATAATCTTCATATGTATATGTGGTATTTACCATAGGCGTAAGTGGAAGCCAATCCATCATGTCGTAAACCAGACCACCGGAACATTCATAGCTTACAATCGTAGGAATTGTTCCACGAAAAAGTCTGTTTCTAAAATACGCTAAAAATTTGTTAATATTATAGATTTTCTCTTTGGTTACAAAAAACGGAAATACCGGAACGATACACAAAACATTAACATCATATTTCTCGCATAGTTTTGTCAAGTCATAAACTATAGATTTGCAGGAACCGGGACTTACTATCATTCGAGCAGAACGACCTTGATATTCTTTTAATTTTTCAGGATAAGTGCAGGAATAGAGCTTCCAGTTTTCTTCTGTAAGAACGATGCATTTTCTGTCACAGACAAGGGTAATACCAGAAGATGCTGGATTGCCATTGTGTGCAGAAAGCAACCGAATCAGTTCCGATTTACCAGATGCGCTGTATCCTCTTAAGATGGTGATGTTCCTATTTATCGTCAGGTGGTAGTGTAGCTTGTTATTATAGAGAACGACATCGTATTTACCCGTCATACGTCGCCTCCTCCATCAAGAAGTCCGGCAACTATTACCTTATTGTTAAGTTCGGACTGTGAATGTACTATCTCTCCGGAATTATCTATTCTGATATCTATCTGCTCACCGTCACTATCCGCGAAATGCATCATATGTCCCATACGGACAAGAATGTCCTTCTCCCGCCCTATTTTTAACAACCACTTGGCACAATTATCCCCGCAGGCAGAAGCATTGTACACATGTTCAGAATCATTTGCTATCTGAATCAGGGTTTTTACACCACCTGACAAACGGTTTATCGAAACGGAACCAAGCACAGGACTAACTACCAGATTAGGACTGACAAGCTCTGAACGATCTATATCCCTAACCATCTCCTTAGACCGTTCATCTTCCAACCATTCATCTTCATATGTATTATCAAAATACAGGTCGGGGTTATCTATATAATTCGCTCCCGAATAATCTCCAAAATATATACTCAACATATTTTATTGCTCTCCAATCATTTATTTCAAGTCACCCATATAGTTACGAACCTGAGGGTCCGGTGCTGTGAACCATTCCACTTTTAAATATGTAATCATTCCGTCCCCCAACACCTCATATCATTTATTTTAACGCCTGAAAAAATAAAATGCAGCTCATTAGATACATCTTTCAGAACTTCTTTTGTTTTTTCATCAATACGATCTTTTACTTTCTTTTCACTCATATCACTGATATAAAACATATACACATGCCTACTTCTGTATTATAATTCCACTTTTTCTTATTTTCACCTTCATAAAGAGTAGAGAATATTTTTTTAAGCACAATATGCATAGAGCGTTTTTATCTGCATGGAAAAATTATAGCACTCACCATTCCAAACTTCAAGTGCTAACGATATTGCGTTTGTGTCAAGTAAACGTTGGCAATTTTCATGTTTCTTTATGATTGCCTTGATTTTATTTGTAGTCGCCCTTACCCCATGGTACTATTAAGTTGCTAAGACAACTCGTTTATTATCAGGAGTGATATGCTTTTGTACAATCCGTACTCTCTTTTATTATTCGAATGCATGTTTGAATGCTTTTCGTGACGCAGTCTGCATGGCATCAAGCAACGGCATATGCATCTTGATGATATCAGCATATACATTCCCTTTGCCATCTTTCTTTGGACTTTTCGCTGCACTTAGGTTCTCTATTACTTCCTTCATCTGCATTGTGAAGATCAGACCATCTGTATAGCGCTCTATTGTATTTATCAAATCTTTGTTTTCCCTACGATACAGGACTTTTGCGAGGTTGTTTGCTCCTGCCTTTGACCACCTCATTCTGCGATGCTTCATACGCAGGGTGATTACTGTACAGTTCTGGCTTTCCTGAACGCCCATATGTTTATAGAGCAGTCCTTCTGACGGTTCCGGTATAGCTACCCCCTGTTTGTCATAGGGCAGCAAGCCCCGTTTATTATTGCTCAGATACTGTAACAGTTCCCGTGCCTTTTTACTCCGGTTATCATTTTTATCCGGGCTTTCTACACTGGTTGCATACACATCAATGTATTCCAGCATTTCATCTATTTTTTCTCCTTCAAACAGATTTCTGATCTCCTGTTGTGCCTTTTTATCTTTTATTTTTCGCAATATCTCCTGATAAATGTGATAACGATCCAGCTGAAAAATCGTATCCGGATCATAGGGTTCCTTAATCCAGCTTCCGCCATCTCCGTTGAGAATTCTCTGGCCAATCTCATCTGCATCGTATTTTTGATGTATACAGGCTTCTCTTTTCTCATGAAAGGTCGCACTATCTTCCATTCCTGCAAGCATAGTCTTGCCTACCAGGGTACTGCGCTTTTCTTTCTCCTTTTCTGCATCCCAGCCTTCGTACATAGTGAACACCTTCATTTCCTGATTCTACATCTTTTTGTGATGTTCATCCTGCATGTGCAACCATACACCCTGGGCGCTGATATTTTGTCCACATGTCTCGTTGATGATGTCTGCTGTGACGCGATATGGAGATTCCGTTATTGTAAGTGCAATCTTTTCTGAAAGGTTAGTTGAAATCAGTCCTACCTTATCCATCTGCATAGCCTGATCTAAAAGAAACACATGAGCCACCTGACCATCTTCCGTCTCTGTTCGGTACACACGTCTGGAATAGATCACTTCCCCATACACTGTCTTTATGCTGGTCTGGCGGCTGCCTTTTGAACGATACTGTTTTTTATTGTGTCCCTCCGCCAGCTCTTTATCATAAGATTCCAGCATTACCTGAGTGATCTCTCTACCAAGTTCACACACGTAAGCAAATATTTTTTGCTCGGAACTGTAAATTATCCTTTTAATTTTCTGAGTGTTCATAAATGAATACCGGAAGTAAACGCCTATTCCCCTGTTCCTATCAGCACTTTCTTTCCTTCAAAAGCAAAACCGTACTTTTTGATATGCTCCTTTGGAAAGCCCAAACCGATTAGTTCTGCTGAATAATTTTTTTCCTCAATCTGCGCCAGTGCCGCACAGACCGTCTCCGAAAGCTCCTTCTCATCCTCCGGATCATGCACCTTAAATTCCATGAGGATTGCATTTTTGTGTTTCACCTGCTCCTTCGGATAGATCATGATGTCATATCTTCCGTAACCACTCTCACGATTGGAACGCACATGGTACTCCTTCGACATGCTAACCACCATCCCCAACACAAAGCCGTGATAGAAACGCTCCGGTTCCTCACCCATAGGTCCTTTTCCCGTATCAAAATAGCTGAATACAGTCTCGCACATATACGTCATATGCCTGTTCATCATCTTTACATTCCCGGTAAGCATCGCCTCAATAAATCCATTGTAGCTTTCTTTCGCCTTCGAAAACCACTCCTTTACCATTCTATAGAACATCCGACGCACTTCCTCATTGGTCAGTGTCATGGTGTAGATCGGATATTCTTCGTCAAAATCACTCTCTGCATCCACTTGAAAATGCAGTACCTTTAAATATCCGGTCGCCAGCAGCAGACTCCAAATCGCGCCCTCGTTCGTATCCAGATTCTGATATACAATCTGTTCATCCACCGGTGCTTCAATGTTCTCTCCCCGCAGAAGCTTCTCAAACATCTGCTTTATATCAGAACCACTCTCTCTGATCAGCTTTCCCACCAGACTGTTAGAGCTGGTATTCGCCGAGTAGGTTGAATATCTCCGATTATCCAGATAATTGATGATCGACCATGGATTATAAATGTCCGCTGTTTCTCCAAAAACAAAGCCATCATACCAGTGCTTCACTCCCTCCTTATCCGTCAGTTTCATCTCATCCATTGCTGCAAAAACTTCTTCCTCCGTAAAACCGAATGCGGTTGCATACTTATCGGAGGTAGTTGTAACTACTTCCAGATTATTCAGATCTGAAAAAATGGATTCTTTGCTGACACGGGTAATGCCTGTCATCACGGCACGTTCTATATATGGATTCGTCTTAAATGTGGAATTAAACAGGCTTCGGATAAAAGTGGTAAATTCTGCCCAGTAGCCGGACACATATGCCTCCTGCATCGGGGTATCATATTCGTCTAACAGAATGACCACCTTCTTCCCATAGTGCTTTTCCAGACACTTGCAAAGATATTTGATGGAAGTTGAGATTATTTTTTCGTCCATTTTACGGCTATACTTTGCAATCCGTTCTCTTTCAACCTCCAGCAACCTGTCTGATTCTGCCAGATAAGCGTGTTCCTCATAAATCTGACGTATAATCTCGCAAATCTGATCAAATGCCGCTTCATAGGAAGTACTCTTTACATCCGCAAATGTCATGCAGATAACCGGATAGGTTCCCTGAAGTTTCCTGTATTCCTCGTACTGCCAGATCTGCAGACCTTCAAATAAGTCCCCTCTGCCCTGATAACGGTTAGAAAAAAACACCTCCAGCATGCTCATATTCAAGGTCTTACCAAAACGGCGCGGACGGGCGATCAGAGTAACACTGTCACCATTTTCCCACCATTCCCTGATAAACTCTGTTTTATCCACATAAAAACGATCTTCCGTAATGATCTCCTCAAAATCCTGTATTCCGATTGCGACTGTTCTTGCCATATTGCTCACTCCTTGATATTACCAATTTCTCATGTACGTATTGAAACTGACCATTTATACTACCTTCACTCTTGCACCACGTTCTTTCAATCTCGCAGGTATGCTTTCCTGTTTTTGCATCGTAATTCATTCCGCAAAGAACGATGTTGCCTTCAAAATGTCTTAATGCCACCATATAATTCTTACCCTTAATCTGTTCCGTGCGCCCCCGTCTGTCTGATTGGTGTTGATTTTATTATAAATGATGGACACAGAATAGGCAATAAAAATCTTAGGTGCATGTATTCTTGTTTTGACATCATAAGCTTTGAATAATTGAGAAAAAAGATACAGGATGAACTTCGATTTCCGAAAGAACTGTAATAAAAAATGCATACAAAGTTCTTTTACTCTAGTGTTTGCACATCCACAAACCGCTCCGATACCTTCTTAAAATTTGTACCACAATTACTATATTCCGGAGACCATACTTACATCAACATATTCGTCAACAGAGAAATTTAATGAAAGATCAAGAGTGTATGCTTCTTACAATAGAAGATACATTTTTCGGGAAAATGACGTAAGCGATTCAAAAAAAGGCTTAGTGCAGTATACTCACTTTTATGCGACTCTTTGCGTACGCTATTTTTCAAATTGCTTTTTTGTTTTAACGGTCAGCCGGCATTCTGCCGGTAATTGTTCTGACCACGGAAGATACTCATCCAATATATCCGGATGATTTGTAAAATCTATATTCGGAAGCAATTTCAATATATAGCATCCTATCTGTCAGATTTTTCATAGTTTAACATAAGGAGACTCTAATTACACTACGCTTTTTTGAATCACTTTCAATCCCTTTAAACATAATCCCATCTTTTTGTATACAATCTGCCCCTATATATGATAAAATAAATTAAAGTTCAAATAGAACAAGGAGATTGTTATGAAAAAACAGATACTATTTTATAGATACAACAGTATATGCGAGCCTCCGGTGATGCGTGCTTTTACCTCTCTCGGATGCCATATTGAAGAAATTACAGAAGAGATATCAAACAAAAATGTTACCCCTGCAGAATGTATCAAAATTATCAGTAACCGGCTATATTCTAAATCCTATGACGCTGTATTTTCCATCAATTTTTATCCTGCCATTTCAGAGGTATGTAACATTTTTAAAGTTCCATATGTATGTTTGTCCGTAGACTGTCCCATTATGGAGCTCTATTCTGATTCGATTAAAAATCCGTTTAATCGAATATTCCTTTTTGACTATGCGCAATATCAGGAATTTTATCCCAAAAATCCTGATTGCATATTCTATCTGCCTCTCGCTGCTGACGTAGCGCAATATGACAGTATTATCAATACCATCAATCCTGTTGCTGACAGGCGTTTTATTAGTGATATATCATTCATCGGTTCATTATATAGTGAAAAATGTTCCTATAATAAGGCAGCGAATTTGCCGGATTACTTACGCGGATACCTGGAAGGCATTATGAATGCACAGTTAAGAATATATGGTTATAATCTGCTGACTGATGTAGTGACCAATGAACTTGCTTTAGAATATGGCAGATATGGTCAACTCTACCACTTTCCCGAAAAATCCGAACACAATTACAAAGCAGCTCTTGCACATAATGTGCTGGGCTATAAAATTGCAGAGCTCGAGCGTAAAAAATTACTCGGTATTTTATCCGATAGGTTTTCTGTGGATCTGTACACAGCAAGCGATACCTCTCAGCTTCCAAACATTCATAACAAAGGAACTGTTGCAAGTCTTACGGAGATGCCTAAGATATTCCATTTAAGTAAAATTAACCTGAATTTTACAATCAAGCCGATTCAGACAGGGCTTCCTCTCAGAATTTGGGATATCATGGGCTGCGGTGGGTTTGTACTCACAAATTATCAAGAGGAGATTGCAGAATATTTTGAAATTGGCAAAGAGATTGAAATATTCGGCAGCGAAACAGAACTGCTGGAAAAATGTGAGTATTATCTTTCCCATGACGATGAAAGAGCGCAGATTGCACAAAATGGATATAATAAAGTCAAGGAATTCCACACTTGGATACACCGCTGTGATAAAATGCTGTCTATCGTTCCAAATGCTTAATCAGAACATACTCCATGTTGCTGATTTCATATCCTACTGCCAAATGAAGTTTTAAAGAAGAAATATTATTGGATGACACCGACGCCTTTATATTTGAATATCCTTGCTCATGAGCCAGCTTTATAGGATGGTATAGTACAGAATATCCTAATCCAAAGCTATTTGTTTTATCATATAATGCGGCTAATAATGAATTAGCCGTTCGATTTGTCTCTTTTTTTAAAATAAAAAAACCTATTTTTTTATTTTCATATGTTACCACATATACACTGGACTGACCTGATTCCACCTCATCCCTACACCAATGATAAAATCTGTTCCCGGATATATCAATAGAAAATTTAGGATCTAATGCAATTTTATCATTACTAAAAACTCCTTCTTTTATGACACTATATATCATTTTTAAGTCTTCACTGTCAGCACTCATTACCTCTATATGTCGATCAATTTCCTGAAATTCAACACATAAGTTCAACTTTTTAAGTGAACATATAAGCTTCACACTTGTTTCTGCAAATTTAAATCCATACTCTTGCAAAAGATATGCAAGATCCATCCTTCCTACAGGAACTCTGGCAACCTGGTACGGATAATCCTTGCATTCAAGCACACTTCTACTAATATCTTCCGGTTTATCCTTTACATCAAATCGGAATTCAGCACTTAGAAAGCCAAAATTTCTCACTTCCCACGTTTGTTCTATTTTTTCCATCTATACTTTACTCCTTATCAATGTTTCGCAATACCCTGTCAATTACTATGTCTTTATCCATATCAGATAATTGATAATACATCGGCAATCGCACTAATCTCTCACTTTCTTTCGTAGTATAATCATCTGTCCCGCTAAGTCTTCCATATTTTTTTCCTGCTCTTGATGAATGTAGCGGAACATAATGAAAAACACAACTAATTTCATTTTCTTTCATATCTGCCAGAAATTCCGTCCTCTGCTCTAAATCCTTTAATTTAATATAAAACATATGTCCATTATGTCTACATCCGTCAGGAATAACCGGCAATTCTAATTTCCCTAAATCTGCCATTTTACTTAATGCCTGATAATAATAGTTAAAGCTGTTAATTCTGTCTTCATTTATTTTATCAGCTATCAACATCTGTCCATATAAATAAGACACATTAAATTCGCTTGGCAAGAAAGAGGAGCCTATATCAACCCAACTATACTTATCAATCTCTCCACGATAGAATTTGGACCGGTTCGTCCCTTTTTCTCTGATAATTTCCGCCCGTTCGAGATATTCGATATTATTGATGACAAGTGCTCCTCCTTCCCCCATTGTATAATTTTTTGTTTCATGAAAACTATAACAGCCAAAATCGCCTATCGTTCCTAGTGCCTTTCCATGATATTGAGCCATCACCCCTTGAGCTGCATCTTCAACTACTGCAATATTATAGTTTTTGGCGATAGCTATTATTTTATCCATTTCACATGACACGCCTGCATAATGTACGACCACGATTGCTTTGGTACGTTCAGTGATAGCTGCTTCTATCTTAGTTTCATCTATATTCATCGTATCCGGTCGAATATCAACAAAAACAGGTGTCGCTCCGTGAACAACAAATGCATTGGCGGTGGACACAAAAGTATAGGAAGGCATAATCACTTCATCGCCTTCTTTTATATTCAACAATATGGCACACATTTCAAGTGCAGCTGTGCACGAAGTTGTTAATAATACTTTTGCTGCATTAAACCTTTTTTCCATCATCTCACTACATAAATGCGTATTTTTTCCATCTCCGGCTATCTTGCCGGACTTAACAGCATCATTAACATATTCCATCGCTTCCGGTATATATGGTGCTCTATTAAATACAATCATATTATCCTCCCTGTATATTCATTTACTATTATCATTTGTCTAAAATACCTTTTCGTTCATTACACTCATTATCCTTGTATAAACTCAATTACTTTGTTTATCACATAATCCTGTTCCTCGTCAGTCAAACGATAGAAAATAGGAAGACTGATGGCCGAAGCATAAAATTGTTCCGCTTTTTGACACTTAATAGCAGCATAGCCGTTAGCTCGGTAATATGGAAATGTATACACAGGAATATAGTGAACATTCACACCTATTTGGTTTTCCCTCAAATATTCAAAGAATTGTTTTCTAATACTTTTATCAACCTGAATCACATACAGATGATAGGAACTGTTTGTCTGCTCCATCTGGTAAGGTATGGTAATCTCCTTGATATTCTGAAATGCTCTGTCATACTTCGCTGCAATTTCACGACGTCGTTTCAAAAACTGCTCTACTCTCTTTAATTGGCTTGCCCCAAGTGCTGTCTGAAAATCTGTCACTCGATAATTGTATCCCAGAGCAATTTGTTCATAATACCATTCGCCATCATATTCTGTCATTTCCTGTTGATTTCTGGTAATTCCATGTGTTCGGTATCTCTTTAAACTTTCATATAGTTTTTCATCATTCGTAGTTACCATACCACCTTCACCGCATGTAATATGTTTCACAGGGTGAAAACTAAACTCTGTCATATCAGACAGACTACCTATCATTTTTCCTTTATAAGTTGCTCCCAATGCATGTGCTGCATCTTCTATTACCATAAGATGATATTTGTCTGCCAATCGATGAATCTCATCCATATCACATGGCTGCCCCGCATAATGAACCGGAATAATCGCCTTTGTTCTCTCGTTAATCAACTTCTCTATCTGTCCACAGTCAATATTATATGTCAACGGATTAATATCGGCAAATACCGGTGTTCCCTTACAATACAACACACAATTGGCTGATGCCGCAAAAGTAATGGGCGATGTTATTACTTCATCCCCCTCTTTAATATCTGCTGCCATACACGCTATATGAAGTGCAGCTGTTCCACTGGATACCGCTACCGCATATTTTGCACCAACATACTCGGCAAATTGTGCTTCAAATTCTGCAATTTTTGGTCCTGTTGTCAGAAAATCAGACTTTAATACTTCTACTACTGCTTGAATATCTTCGTCATTAATATCCTGCCTGCCATATGGTATATAATGCATTTTTTCCTCCTACAATATCCATCACATATTTATTTGTCACTCATTTTCTCAAGACACATTTGGATAGAATCCATATATTCATAAAGATAATCTTTCATTTCTTTTTCCGGAACCTTCTGACAATTATCCAGAATGTATCTTCTGGTTTCCTGATAGTACTCTTCGTCTCCTGCAAGTCTGCCAACTCTATCAATCATTTCCTGATAATCAGCAACCCAAAATCTTGAATCCACATTAGAAGCCACGTCGCAATTCGGCAGCGTAACTACGGGAAGCGATGCTGCCAATGCAATTCCTGCACTCCAACCACCGCCCAGCCTTTTGGGATTAAGGTAAAGATTCAGTATCTTATATACTGAAAACAGTGAATTTTTATACCCTAAATAGTATACCCGCTCTTTGAATATATCTTCTGCTAATCTTTCTTTTACCCCACTGACTTTTCCGATGATAGCCAGACAAATATCACTATTATTCTCTAAAATTTTTTTCAATACAGAGATAAATTCATCGTCTATTTCTATATCTAATCGATTCCCTACAATGGCAACCAAAAACTTATCTGAAGGTAACCCGTTATCCTCTCTGGTCTCCCCTGTATCATCTGTATCATATAATACCGGTAGCTTATGCTTTAGGAAAATATGCTGTTGTCCCACTGTCAATTCCCTGTACTGTTTCTCAATTATCTCCTCTCTTTTCTCATTTCTTATTAGAATAGATGCCTCTGACAGCGGACAATTAATCGTAAATGTTTGTTCTACCAAAGTTGTAAATGTATTAATATAATCAAATACCGGATTAATTGCTCCTAGTGCCAATACGAAGGCCGGATTATATTCATATATAAAATTGAACATATTCCCGTAATCATCTATACAACTCTCATATTCCATACTAATCTGCTTTATGGGTATTTCGTTATTTTTATACTCTAATCTATTCCATTGGTGATTGGTCATGCGAGTATCCGAAATCACTGTCCTCGTTGATAACACATAAACCTGACTCAAATCTAATTTTTTATCGGTAGGACATACAAAAACCACTAATTCATAACGATAATCCTTCAACAAAGTATGGCAAAACTCCAAAACAATTCTTGTCGGCGCATGCCGCAACCCCCCCAACATTTCTGTCACAATAACAATTCTATTTTTCTCCCTTTCTCGTATCGGAATCCACTTTTTTATTCCATATCTCTGTTTTACCAATGCAGCATTCTTTTGATGTAACATTTTCCTTTTATTAAATGCTTCCCCCATCATACATGTAACCTGGAGTTCATATACTGCGCCTTCTGTAAAATCCTGATATTCTAAAGCCATCACTGCTCTGTAAAAATATTCAGCAAACACTGACTCTTTCATAAAAGCTTCGCATATGCTAAATACATAAATTAAATCCCTGCTCTCGAATTGACTAAACAATATTTCCTCGATTTTACTTTTTTCATCCGGACTATAATTGCGATATATCTGTTCAAGCCCCCAAAACTGCTCCTTATTCTCCTCAACATTCCTATCATATATCCTTATACACAGTTCTATTACTGCTTTAATCCACTCTATATTATTCATATGTTTTCCAACCACATTCTGCTCTGCTTATAACATTTGTAATACATCTCTCAGTTCATCCACACCCAACCATTGCTTATTGATGCCGGAATTATATTCAAAACCTTCTTCTACCAATTTTCCTGCTCCTACATTAATATTCCTGCTCCATACAAAATTAGGGTATATAATATAATGTTTTTCATATTCGTATGTAAGTCTTGAATCATCCTTAGCAATCATCACTTCATGAAGCTTTTCCCCTTCACGTATTCCGATTTCTTCAATCACACAGTCGGGTAACATTGCTTTCGCTAAATCACAGATATGAAAAGATGGTATCTTAGAAATATATGTCTCTCCACCATTTGACTCCTCTAATGCCTTAAACACCAGTTCTACCCCCTCTTCTAATGTAATCCAGAATCTTGTCATTCTCCTATCCGTCACCCCCAGTGTCTTACCACCGTTCTCTATTATTTTTTTCCAGATTGGTATGACAGAGCCTCTGCTTCCGGCCACATTTCCATAACGAACCACAGAAAATGTTGTACCACTTTGTCCACTATAAGCATTTGCCGCAATAAAGAGCTTATCCGACACAAGTTTCGTTCCTCCATACAGATTAATGGGGTTAACTGCCTTATCCGTAGATAATGCCACCACTTTTTTTACTTTCGTATCCAATGCCGCATTAATCACATTCTGGGCACCATTAATGTTGGTTTTTACCGCTTCTATCGGATTATATTCACAAGTAGGAACCTGCTTCATCGCTGCTGCATGTATCACATAATCTACACCGTCAAATGCTCTGTATAATCTTTCTTTATCTCGTACATCTCCTATAAAAAAACGCACTTTACTCATATCAACTTTGTCCTGATACTCTACCCGCATGACACTTTGTTTGTATTCATCTCTTGAATACACAATTACCTTTTTGGGATTATATTTTTGAAATACCATCTCTAAGAACTTTTTCCCAAATGAACCTGTCCCACCTGTAACTAAAATAGTACTATTATTCAGCATAACGCTTCTCCTTATTTCATGTTCTTTAATGAATCTCTTTCTAAAATCTATATACCAATCTACCATCTTATGATAGTCTTACACACCTTATATGTTTCTTCTCCATGAAGTTTCTGACAATAAGATTGTGAAAATCACAATTGCAAATTCTCTTTTTTACACTCTTCCATAATTTCAACATAAAACTGTAATGAATCGTTTATCTCATAATGTAGTGTATCTGCCATCATGACATAATCCCGATTCTCAAATGCCTCTAATAAATTTTGAAGCTGGGATAATAATACCTCCTGTGGTATATCAATACTGTATTGTTTTAATACAGGTATTTTCTCCATAAACTCTGTCATATATCCCGCAATGTCTGTCAGTATCTTTGAAAGCGCAGTATAAGCCTTTTCCGAGTCTGTTCTGCATATATCCATATATATATTATCTATCTCTCTTATCATCGCATTGATTGACTCTATCTTTTCACCATAATTCATCGCTTAACTCTCCTGTTTTATAATTTCTCCGTTAATTTTGGATAATATATCTACCAATCCAGAATAGTCATTATGCTCATGCTTCTCTACAACCACATCCAGTTTACTCAACAAACTATTATAACTATCCTTTATCTCCATCGTTTTTAGTGCATTAACATAAATCAAAAAATCATTATAAAACTCTTTCATATATTGATCTATATGATCTATCTGTGCTTCCTTAACGTCTTGAAGAATATTGTTAATATGCTTACTTGCCTGATTAGCATATTGATTCATTTGCTCCTTCGTGATATCAGACTTTTTCCTTACATCTTCCTTTAACTGATGTATACCGGTTACATATGATTTTAACATTCGCGTACCGTTTTGAATGATATCCTTGATTTCCTCCTGAGGATTATCTTTTGTATTATAGATTGTTCCCAATACAGACCATTCTGTTTCCTGATTATACCAATTTACCAAATTCAATTCCGGAGAACTATCGATAAACTCTGACAACTCTCCCATTCTTTTAATAATATCCTTAAACTCTTTTGTATGCCGTTTATTCTTTCTTGATAGTTCAGTCATCTTATCATAGTCTCTTAGACCTTTATTAATCTTCTTCTCTGCAGCTTCCAACTCATCAGATATATGAGTAATTCTATAAAGAATCTCTTCCTGCTCCTTGTCCTCAAATTGCGGAGGAATTGCTTTAATCAACGCCTTAATATCTACTTCTCTATTGCAATTTTGTCTGATTGCTTCCTTTAATGTCATGATTTTCGTCCCTTTTATCTTGGCACCTCCCTCAGTAGCATCTGTCACCTGCAAGTTCGGATACATCTCTATCTGTTCTTCAAACCATCTCCTGTATAAATCCATATTAGCTTCTGTCAGTACCATATTTCCTTCTATATCTTCTACTTCAAAGTACTGTCTTCCCTGACTTAATGCATCTGCTGTTCCATATGCAGCCTGTGCGTGAGCCACATTATTTGGATATGCCAAATCCTGCCCTATCAGTATCAGTTTTTCAAATTGTAATAACTGTGCCAGTGAAAAAGCAAGATTCGCAACCGAGCCACCATTGTCAAGATGAACCATCGCCTGCCCTGTATATTCATAAAATAAACCTGAAAGATATGACTGTTGTGTATCAAAGTAAAACCTCTTACCGGTATACAAAGGTAATAATTCTTTATTCGACCAGGAACATACGACTAAAGGAATATTTTTAAACTTTGTATGCATAAACAAAACCGGAGGTTTATGAGAATCTACTGTCAAAATAATATCCGGTACAATATCATGATTCAACAGAGATTTTAATGCAGTATCAACAGCAACAATGAATGCTTTGTTTTCTGCCTGTTTTAAATCCTTAATATTTTTATCAAGTGACGGACCTGCTGCGACAATTATAGCCGGCACGTCTTTATACTTGTCTCCAAATGCGTTCTGCAACTGATTTACCGAGTATTGATTCACAAAATCATTTACTGCCGCCAGAGTATTGGCTATTATTTCCTCAGAATATAACAAAAAAGTATTACGAATTGCAACAGTTTCAAGCATACTGTACTTTATTTTCTCTAATACAGCTTTCCACTCTTTTGGATATAATTCATTGTAATTCGGCATACAGCAATATTTTGCCAAATGCTGATTCTGATAGGATACCGCATGATTCAAAAAAGCATCTAAATATTCGTTATTAATATCCCTGATACATAAAATAATTCTCTCGGATAACAGTATATGTGTGATATCTATCTCTGACATCACTTTTATCAATATATCCTGATCCGGCTCATATATCAAAATAGGGTTACTATCTCCGGTCAATTTCAATAACTTATCCACATGTCTAAAATTAGATGTCCCAAAGATGATATAGGTGGTTTTAAATTTATTATCTTCAAATTGTTCCAGCCAATGATTTGTAAACTCATCATCATTATATCTGCTGTTCAGATAAACCGGTCTTTCCTTATCTCTTCTTACAGCAACTATTTTTTCACCATTCGCTGATTCATCTATATATACATTCTCACATTGAAGTTGATCATCCTTCTGTAGTTGAGCCATATAATTATACACACTTTCATATCTTGCTTTTAAAGCTTCAAGATTATTCCTAAATATATCCTTCATCATTAATGCTCCTATTTTTAAAAAAGCTTCCGCTTCGTAGAAACTCTACGCAGCGAAAGCTTTTACTTTGCAACAATCTGTTAATTCATATTAACCTAATAATGAGAGAACACCCTGTGTAGACTGATTAGCCTGTGCAAGCATAGACTGACCTGCCTGTGCAAGAATATTATTCTTGCTGAACTCAACCATCTCTTCAGCCATATCTGTATCACGGATACGCGACTCTGCTGAACTTGTATTCTCTGATGTAGTATCAAGATTAGCAATGGTATGCTCTAATCTGTTCTGGATAGCACCAAGTGCTGAACGCTGATCAGAAACAGTACTGATTGCACGCTGGATACGAGTCATCGTACCATTTGCCAATTCATTAGTACTAACGCTAATATTAGATACCTTAACATCTAATGTACTAGCATCCATTGCACCAACAGTCAACGAAATCGTCTGTCCGCTAAGTGCTCCAACCTGAAGCTTCTTAGCTGAAAATGATCCACTGAGCAGATTCATTGTATTGAACTGTGTTGTAGATGCAATTCTGTCAATCTCATTTGATAATGCCTGAAGCTCTTTCTTGATTGCGCCTCTGTCACTTGATGTATTAGTATCATTAGCTGCCTGTGTAGCCAACTCATTCATTCTCTGAAGAATAGAGTGTGCCTCGTTCAAAGCACCTTCAGCTGTCTGGATTAATGATATACCATCTTCTGCATTAGAAGAAGCCTTGTTAAGACCTCTAATCTGGCTTCTCATCTTCTCTGAGATTGTAAGACCTGCTGCATCGTCTCCGGCACGATTAACCCTGTATCCTGAAGATAACTTTTCTGTTGCTTTTGCCTGTGCTGATGTTGTTACTCCTAACTGACGGTTAGTATTCATTGCTGATAAATTGTGTTGTACTACCATAATAATTCCTCCTTGAATTTGCTACAGCATCCTTGCTGCCTTATTTTTAATTTTTATTGAAAATAATGGTCGTGCGCTCCATCATTCCAACGCCTACGATATGACCTACATACAGTATATCGGTATAAACTCATAAAACTTAATACTGTTTTGCACTTTTCTTAAACTTCTGTCAAAAAATGACAATCGTTAGCTTCTAACGCTTACGCTATTCAAAATACTATTAGCCTAACAGTGAAAGAACACCCTGTGTAGACTGGTTAGCCTGCGCAAGCATAGACTGACCTGCCTGTGCAAGAATATTATTCTTACTGAACTCTACCATCTCATTAGCCATATCTGTATCACGAATACGTGACTCAGCTGAACTTGTATTCTCTGATGTAGTGTCAAGATTAGCTATCGTATGCTCTAACCTGTTTTGGATAGCACCAAGCGCTGAACGCTGGTCAGATACAGTGCTGATTGCGTGCTGAATCTGAGTCATAGCTGAATTTGCTCTCGTGTTATTACTAACACCGATAGAACCAATGCTGAGGGTCGTTGCATCCATCGCACCTATTGTAAGTTCAATTGTCTGTCCGCTAAGGGCACCTACCTGAAGCTTCTTGCTTTTGAATGATCCGCTAAGCAAGTTCATCGTATTGAACTGTGTCGTAGATGCAATTCTGTCAATTTCATTAGTAAGAGCTGTCATCTCCTTCTGGAGAGCTCCTCTGTCACTTGATGTATTAGTATCATTAGCTGCCTGTGTAGCTAATTCATTCATTCTCTGAAGGATTGAATGTGCCTCATTTAACGCACCTTCTGCAGTCTGAATTAATGATACACCATCCTCTGCATTAGTAGATGCCTTATTAAGACCTCTAACCTGACTTCTCATCTTCTCTGAAATCGTAAGACCTGCTGCATCGTCACCAGCGCGGTTAATTCTATAACCAGACGATAACTTTTCTGTAGACTTTGCCTGTCCCTTTGTTGTAATTCCTAACTGTCTGTTAGTATTCATTGCTGATAAATTGTGCTGTACTACCATAATAATTCCTCCTTGAATTTGTAATAGCATCCTTGCTACTATAATATTGTTACACTATTTTTTTGCTGATAACCGTACGCGTTATCAAATCTGATATATCATATACACTCAAGTATATATCACTATCTCAATACATATATCGGCATTTTTTTATAACACTTTATATTATTTTATAATTTTTTTTAAATTTATTTCTTTATCCTAATCATGGTTTCATAAAATAATTTCTTCATCCGGAAAATAATGTTTTCTCGCTATACTTCCTACTACCAGATCCCAATACCTCGCTTGCAATCCCTTATCATTTCTTTTAACACATATGTCATTTTCCTCTATCATCTTACCCTTTTGTATCTCTCTTTTCGCTACAATTCTTTTTAATACCACTTTCGATATTTCTCCCTCTGCAAACGTAGGCAATTTTTTCCCATTTCCCATAGCAATTTCGATATTTCTGATTGCCTGTATCATTTTTTGAAATTCCTGCGGTTCTGTACTGGCTTTATGGTCAGGACCCTCCATTGTTCTATCAAGTGTAAAATGTTTCTCTATCACTCTTGCCCCCATCGCCACCGCTGCAACCGGCACCTCCATTCCCAATGTATGATCAGAGTATCCTACCGGTAACTTAAATGCTTCCTTCAATGTCTGCATCGCACGCAGATTTACCTCCTCAACCGGACACGGATAATTGGTGGTACAATGTAATAATGTGACCTGACTGCTTCCCGCCTTGATTAATTCATCAACTGCCTCTCCCACTTCTGCCAATGTACTCATTCCTGTACTCATAATCACCGGCAGATTTGTTTTTCCAACACGCCTCAGATATTCTATATTTCCCATATCTCCTGATGATATTTTTAAACAGAGCACCCCCAGTGACACAATGAACTCCAGACTCTCATCATCGTCTGCCGTTGAAATAAACTGTATTCCTATTTCATCACAATATTTTTTTATTTTTTCAAATTCTCCATAGCACAATTCCAGCCGTTTCAACATGTCAAACTGTGATTCAACTCTTTTCGTGTTTTTTATCTGATATCCTGCCTGCATGACATTGTGTGTAATAATGTTTTCTGTTTTCCATGTCTGAAACTTTACCATGTCAGCGCCGGCTTCTTTTGCTGCCTCGCATAACCGGTATGCCAGTTCGATATCTCCATTATGGTTCACACCCGCCTCCGCTATCACAAGACAATGTTGTCTATCAAAATAATCCATCCGCCATCACCTTTTCCAATAATATTTTTGTAACTTTTTCAGAAGTATGTCCGTCTCCCCAATACTTTGAATCATCGACTACTTTTTTTTTTTTTTTTTTTATCCCTTGTCTTATTCCCTGTACAATCTCTTCTTTGGACGTTCCACATTGCACTACATTATTGCACTGATACCTGCCTTGCTGTCTCTCACCAATATTAATAACCGGAATTCCGAGAAATGGTGCTTCTATTATTCCACTACTGGAATTACCAATTACAAAACTTACCTGTCTCATACAACTTAAATATCTATGCTGTCCAAGCGCCGGTAGCACCTTAAACATATTTCCATTTTCGACTGCCTTTTCTTCAAGTGCTTCGTTAATCTGTTTTCCACCATAGTCTGCATTTGCATATGTTACGATTACCTGGCAGTCTTTACATTCCTCGATTTGTTCTAATGCTTCAAGACAATTCCTCACTGCAGCGAGATTATATATTAAAGATTGTTTCGTTTCAGCATGGTAGGTCATTAGCACCCACTTTTTATGAATATCTAATTTTAATTCTTCTGCCAGTTCTCTCCTTGTCATTAATTTCAACCGATTAAATGCATCTAAACCCGGCTCCCCTACTACCCATATATTCTCTTTGCTATTTCTCATTCTGGCAATATTTTCCGCTGCTTGTTCTGTGCCGGGAAAATGGTAGGCGGCCAACATAGTAACTGCATTTCTCACACCATCATCAATCGCACCTGTTGTAATATCTCCACCTGATATGTGAATAATAGGGATTCCCATGATAAAGGCTGTACTACATATCGGCAAAAGCTCATATCTGTCTCCCAACACCACTACATAATCCGGTGAAAGCCTGCAAAATGCTTGCGATATCATACAGGCAAGTCTTCCCATCGCCTCAGCAATCGTTACCTGCGTGGCATCATCTATCTCTGCATCAATTATTTCAGAGATCACAAATCCATCCTTCACAATCTGTTGAATGGTTTCCCCTTGATTCTTCATCAGATGCCCCCCTGTTACAAGTAATTGAAACTCACATTGTTTTGAATTTGCTAAATCCTGCATAATCCATCTGAGAGGTGTGTACTCAGAGCGTGCTGCCGTCACAAAACATATTTTTTTCAATTTTTTCTTTTCTCCTTCATATATAGTTCTGCAATTTTAAAATCAAACTCAGTGTCTATATCAATGGAGCGTTCTCTTGGCATAATGTACGCATAACATCCTGAAAGGAACATGTTTTCCCGGCAGAGTTCACTTCTCTTTAACAGATAAATTGCTCCATTATAGCGATAAAAAACCGGAAGCTGTTGTCTGGGCATACCTGCATACCTTTTATTTTCAAAATCATCCATGCTGCCATCTTCCGGCAATATATTGCACCACAACGGTGAATGATCGGTTTCTGTCAAAGAAATCACTGCGTTAGCATTCTTATCACTCATGACCTGAATTGCGCCCAGAATGTCTTCTTTTATTCTCAATGGCGATGTCACCTGAAGTAACATAATCTCATCATAGTATTTCTTTTTTTCTTCAAAACGCATAATAACTTCTCGTACTACCTCCCATGAGTCAGCAATATCTGACGAATTAGCTTCTGAACGCAAAAAGGACACATCTGCTCCATAATGTTGTGCTATTTGCGCATACTGCTCTGAATCTGTAGATACAAATACTTTTTCAAATGCTCCGCTATCAATAGCACACTCAATGGTGTATGCCATAAGCGGTTTTCCGCACAATGGTAATATATTTTTATCTTTTAACCCTTTAGAACCACTTCTTGCAGGGATAATTGCTATTCTATTCATATGTTTTCTCCTCAACAGCTATCCAAAGTATTCTGTCGAATATAACGTTTACACTCCGGCATCATGCCCGATACTGAAGCATAAACGGATTCTCCATATTAAAATTATCATCAAGCTTTTTTCTTATTTTCTTTAATGTTTCGTATTGTTCTGTATTAAAAATTGTTCTTCCCACATAAAACGGAAGCATACCATATTTATTAAACTGTTTTTTAAACCCAAACAAACTATCACCCTGTGTCATTCCCCCGCCTAAATGAAATCTGGTAATCCCCTTTTCACTACACCAACGCGCTGCCTCGTACAACAACAAATTTCCCGCTGCATATTTCCTATACTCCGAATAAGTTCCGGCTAAATGATAATGCATATTTCTGTCATTGTACAACATAATTGCCGCACTAATTGTTTTATTTTCCCATTCAGCATAGAAAATGCAGGCATTATTCTGCATCTTTTCCATCGCTTGAAAATATTCTCTGCCGAATATATAATAATCCTGTGCCTGTTTCCTCTTCATTGTATCTGCATAAATAGCAATCAACTCATCATAATCCTGAATTGCTGCTCTTACAATATGCACATTCTGTTTTACTGCTTTTCTTACCATATTGCGGTTCTTACTGTCTAAATTGTTCCATATAATCTCAGCGGAGGTGGTATCCATATAAACAGTATCTCTTAAATATTTTCTTTCTATCACACCCGGTAAAACTGCAGCATTATTCGACAACGGATTGAATCTCACAAACTGAGCCACTATATTTTCATCCCTGCAATATTCCATTAACTCCTGCTTAAACTTTTGCTGTGAGCTTACCGGTATCTCCGTATCTGTCAGTGGTCCGCCATACCCATACGGTGTTTCCCAGTCAAATAGTTCCCCTTCCGCCAACACTCCTTGAAATTGCAGGCATTTAGCAATGTCGCTTTTCATCACGGCATAACACATGCTGACATCTTGATCCTCATAGCAAATGAGCATAGGTTCGCCATCACCATGAAGCATTAATGCATGTACATATTCATAAGTATAATAAACATCCCAATTATCATACGATTTTACGCGCCTGTTCCATTCATTCTTCTGCTCTTTATTATAAATTTTTATCATAATCCTCACCCAAAATATTGATTCAGACATTTTTCTATTTTGAACACAACACCTTAACTCTGACTGTTAATCTTATCCTCCATTCGTTTTAATTCCTCAAATTCTCCCATATCAAGAAATGAATCTTCACTTAACGGATATACTCCAACCTGCCTTCCCCTCTCCATCATTTTAGTCAGCAATTCCGGCATATCACATTTTTCATTTTCTGAAATCCAATCAATACATTCCGGTTCCATCACATACATACCCGTATTCACAAAATAGGATAATTTAGGTTTTTCCTCCATATCTGTTATTACACCATTTTCTTTAAAACGCAGTACACCATAAGGCACTAATATGTTTTTTAGTGAAGATACAACTGTCACCACATTTCCACTTGACTTGTGGTGGGATAATATTTTTCCATAGTTAGCGTTGATTAATATATCACAATTTGTCACAAAAAAAGGCACTGTTAATTCACTTTTCATTAATCGGATACTTCCCGCAGTTCCCAGTGGTCTGTCCTCTTCTATATAATGCAGATTATATTCCGGTGATAATTCTGTAAAATATGATTTTATCATGCTCTTCTTATAATTAACAGTAAGATAATACTCCCTTGCGCCAAATCTGCAAAACTTATTAATAATTCTTTCTAAAATCGGAATATCCCCAATCGGAATCAATGGTTTGGGTAAAATCTGTGTATACGGATACAGTCTGGTTCCCTTTCCACCTGCCATAATTACAACCGGTGTATGTTCAAGTTCATCACTGCTTGTTGTCGCTAATATGTTAATTTTTTTTGTATTAAAAATAATATCTTTCACTCGAAATTGATCATCGATTACCGGCAACGCAGTAAGTTCTTCACTATTCATTATCATCTGAGCATTTCCGACTGCATCCTGCTGTAAAAACCTCGGTTGCCGGAACATCGCCTGAGATATATCTGTCCTAAGTGAACCTGTTTTGATTAACCATCTGCGTATATCTCCATCTGTAAGACTTCCCACTAATCTTCTGTTCTCATCAACAATGAATAATAGACCCTTAGAGTTCTCATCTATCTTTTGCATTGCTTCCACAATAGGCATCGAAGGGTAACCCAAATATTGTTCAAGTGCATCACACATAATAATCTCCAGTTTCAATCCGTATTCTTCAAATTTACATTTATTCTCTATGATATATAAATCACATTTTACTGTCTAATGATTTTCCTTTTTCTATATGTTGAAAATTCGGCAAAAATTCTTGCAGTATTCTTACTATATCCTGTTTTTCTGTTGTGTCCTCCAAAAATGCAGCTTCCAGTTTTCTTAATAATTCTTCTACTTTTTGCTTGTCACTGACTTCTTTTTCTACTATAACCCCCAATGCTTCAAATCTATCACCATCTATCTGTTCATTTTCCGTATAAAATTCTTCGTAATCCTTCTCACCTGATGTATCTGACACCGAATAATACACAGGATATATCTTTTGTGTTTCTATTCGTTTCTGTTCCGACGCTATTATTGCCGCCTGTCGCTCGCTCTCACAATAATATGGCTCATAGCCCTGCTCCTGTAACAGCGTTGTTGCAATATTGTCAAATGTCATCATTTGCTTTTCTTTAAGCTTTGGGAAAAAAATTTCTCTATTATTTCCCAACATACAGGAAAGCATACATATCTGCCCGCTTTCCTCCATTGATACAAAGTACCTTCTTACATCCTTGGGTGCACTTAACGGCTGATGCTTCCTCATTCTTTCCAAAAAGCCAGCCGGTAATGAACCATTAGAAAATGCCACATTGGCAAATCTTGCCGTTTTTACCGGGAATATATCCGAATATGAAAAAATAACATCTTCCATAATCCGCTTACTGGCACCCATGATATTCACCGGATTAGCTGCCTTATCTGTTGATACACAAAAGTATTCTTCAGGTGGATATTCAGCAAGAATATCTAGTAATTTTTTCGCATTTATAATATTATTACGTAATAATGCCTCTATGGAATAGATATCTTTCTCGCTTCGCACATGCTTATGCGCTGAAAAGTTAGCAACAATCTGAAAACCTTTCCGTTTTCTAAACATTTTTTCAAACACTGCCGAAGCAAAATCCATAGGATAGGTAATATAATCTTCCGGAATAAACATTCCCTCGGTACTCCTCAAGTCTCTGGTCAACTCTGTCAAAGCATTTTCATTGATATCTACTACAACAATTGACTTTGGTCGATAAGGCAACACCGCTTTAATAAACGAACTTCCTATGCTTCCCGCTCCACCAATGATTAATATCGTTTTATTCTTAATTCTATTCTCTATTTCTTTTCTGTTATGCTCTATATCAGCCAAAAACATACTGCTTTCCCGCATCGTAACATATTTTGATATAAAACTGTTTATATCATACATTTCCATAGAAATCCTCATTTCTTCGTTCTTCCACTATCCTACAACATTTCACTAATATAAGTATCCAGTTCCATCATATTACTTAACAGATTAGTGTAATCTTCTTTTTCATGAAATTCCACAATTGTCCATAATCGCTTCATAAGCTGATGATAGTCACTATTATCACCAGTTCTGTTCTGTACATATATTTTCATTTTATTTACCAGCTTCATGTAATAATCATAAAAATCCTTCATGTAAGTATCAATATTATCCACTTCCCCATCATTCCACTTTTCCTTTACCCTACAGATACTTTCCCTTAATTTCCAAACACTACCTTTGACTTTATCGATACTAATATGATTTTTATCTTTAATGTCCTTTACCAGCTTGTGTATCCCTTCTACATATCCCTGCAGCATCTTAATTCCTTTTTCAGCAATATCTTCGATTTCTTCTTTTTGACTTTCTTTAAGATGATAAACCTCTGCCAGTACTTCATATTCATTCTTTGCATTGTAAAATGCTACCAGACTTAGAATCGGCGCCTTATCTACGTATTCTGATAATTCTCCAATTTGTCTTACTAAATCTTTTAATTCTTCTGCCTCCACTATATCGGATTGATAAAATTCTCTTAATTTCTTATAATTCTCTATTCCTTCAAGTAATTTTTCTTCTGTTTTTAATAATTCTTCATCCATATGACTGATACGTTCTAATATCTCGTTCTGCTGCTGTTCACTAAACTGAGGTTCGATATCATCTATAATCTTCTGTATATTAATATTCTGCGTACACTCACAAGCTATCGCTTCCTTCAAAGTCATTACTTTTGTCCCTTCAATCTTTGCTCCACCTTCCGTTGCATCGATGATGTTTTTCAGATTATATCTTTCAATTTGTCTTTCAAACCACCTTCTATACAAATCCATACTTTCATCAGTATCAACCATATTACCATATATATCTTTTACCTGTATATACTTCTGTATAGCTTGTCTTTTATCATCGTCCATCTTTCCAAAAGATGAATCTGCATGAAGCTTCTCCCCGGTATATGCCAAATCCTGTCCCACTAATATTATTTTTTTAAAGCCCATAAATAATGCCGCAGAAAATGCATTGTGGGCAACAGAACCACCTGTTTCAACAGGTAATAATAGCTCCCCTTTCAACTCTTGATAGAGACTATTAAAATATGATTTAATTTTTCCAGCATAGAATCTTTTTCCGGAATAAAGAGGAATTAATTCTTTATTTGAATCCGGTGCCACAAGAATGGGAATATTTTTAAACTTGGTATGCATAAATATAATCGGATATTTTAACATATCAATTGTCACTACCAAATCAGGAATAATATTTTTATTCAGCAATGGCTTTATCGCTGTATCTACCGCAATAATAAACGCTTTATTCTTAGCATCTTTGATCAATTCAACATTTTTATCAAGTGATGGCCCTGCTGAAACAATCATTGCCGGAACGATATTCTTATCTACATCGGAAAAAGCCGCCTTTAACTGATTAAAAGAATGCTGACATGCAAAATCTTCTAAATTGTACAGATTATTCAACATCATATCTTTTGAATTTCCCAATAATGTATTCCTTGTAACAACAATATTCAACATTGAAGATTTCAGATTGTCAATAATGTAATGCCATTCTTTACTATATAAGTTCACATAATTCGGCATACAACAATACCGGATTAAATGAAGATTCTGATATGTCACTGCTGATTGTATAAACTCTATATAATACTTATCATTCACATCCTTAACACACAGTATAACTCTGCGCTCTTCCAGTATTTCAGTGATGTCGTTTTTTTGTATACTCTGATAAAAAATATCCACATCCGGCTCATAAAGCATAATCGGATTGGTACTTTTTGTAATATCTACCAACTTTTTGGCAGCCCGGAAATTGGAGAGTCCAAATACTATAAACACTTCTTTAAATTGGTTATCTCTATACTGCTCTACCCAATGATCTGAAAATTCATCATCATTATATCTGCTGTTCAGATATAAAATCCTGCTATTTTCCATTACAACACCAAGAATGTCTTCACCATTCATCGATTGATCATGAATGATTTTATATTCTTTCTCATCATTATCCGGCTTTTCTGATTCCATTTGCTTTATTTTATCATATATTTCATCATAAATCGTCTTTAATTTGTCCAGATTCTTTTCTAATATATCCTGCATCCAACTCAAGCTCCTACTTTTCCCAATGTTGTAATAAAACTCTGTACAGAATTTCTGTACAGAGCTTTTACTTTTTCTTATCCAAAAACTGTGGATCTATGACATTAACTTTGCTCATGCTCTTATAATAATCCGAAGCCACCCTGCTTGCTGTTCTTGATTGATGTATTTTTTTACGTTCATCTGCAATTTTTGTATATACCAGCTTCTCATTTCGCTTTTCCGATATCTGTACCTCCATAGACTTTTCTGTTACATCAGATATCAATTGTTTTAATTCTTCTATTTCCTTTTTATACTTTTCTCTATTGTCTGAAAGTTCCAGCTTTACATGTTCGTATATATTCTGAAACCCTCTGTCAAGTTCATCTATCTGTTCAATATATTTATCCTTTTCTTCTACGACAGCCTCAAATTCTTCTGAATCAAAATTAATACCTGATACAGCATTTTTTTGTCTTTCATTTAATTTCAAAAGCTTCTCCAAAATCATCTGTTTCTTCTTAAGACTGTCTTTTAGGATTAATATGTAATTTTCACTCTGACCATCCATATACTCATCACTCACTTCTGCTATTTAGCTCGCTTCATCACTTCAACCCATGTGTCTCTCATTGTTCTGAGATGTCCTAATACCTCTTCTAGTATTTCCTTATCTTTCTTGATATTCGCTTCTAATAATCTTCTTTCTATATATTCATACACACTATCAAAATCTTTTGCCACAGGATACTTAAAATTCAGTGTTGCCCTAAACTCTTCCACAATCGCTTCTACTTTCTTAATATTCGTATGCGCCTTTGGAATATCTTTATTATCAACCCCTTCTATTGCAAGATTACAAAATTTAATTGCCCCATCATATAACATAAGCGTAAGCTGTGCCGGAGTTGCTGTCTGTATTTTCGTATTTGCATAATTTGCGTATGGATTACTTAATGCCATGTTTCCTAGCTCCTTCTCTGATACATCTTCTCATTTTATCCGTTTAGGTTACTACATATATATTTACACAATGAAAATCAATTTTATATGTAAAGTATAATATAGCAACCTAAACTATTCTTATTCTATTTTTACATTTGCTTCATAACTACTATTTTACTCAGTTTTATACAGTATCGTAATACAAATACGGTCTATCATTATCAGATAATCAATTAACCAAGCATTCCTGACAATGCCGTCTGATTAGAATTGAGGCTTGCCAGCGCCTTCTCCATCGCCGTAAACTGTTTCCTATACTTTTCTTCGTATGCCTCTATCTTCGTCTCCCAAGTACTGATTGTTTTCTTATACTGGTTATAATCACTCTGCATCTTCTTATCATTATATACCGTATAAGCACTGCTCATAGAGGTTGATGCCATTTTTTTGCTCAGTGTATCATACACTCCTTGTGCAAGTTGATTAAAGAAACTGCATACCGTATCCGGATCAGCTGCGATAGCCGCTCTCAATTTATCTGTATTACCTGATGATATACCATCATCACTATCTCCGTCAATATGGAATACAGACTTCTCATTCTCGCCAGATGCAAAGTAGCCGCCTGTTGCAATGCCAAAAGATGAAAGGGAATAATTCTTACCATTGATCGAATAGCTCTTAGCAAATGCGCCCTTAATAGCATCCGAAACACTCTGGAGAGTATCATCTCTTCTAAGAAGTGCGTCCTTTACCTTCTTTTCCCACTTATCTACTTCTGAATCAGTGAGTGCTTCCTTCTCGTCATCTGTCAAAGGCTCATAACCCTTAGCAGCTGCAGCATTGTACAGGGAGTCCATCTCTTTAATCAGGCCATTATACTCTTTAAAGAAATCTTTCACCATATTATAGATGCCATCTACATCTGTATCTGTGGTAATGGAAATCTCTTCACCTTCTTCTGTCACAGCATTGGCAGATATCGTAAGACCATTAATCTGGAAATTATTCGAGTTTGATGTAAATGTTGCACCATTGAGCCGTATCTGGGCATTCTCACCGACAATTCTTACTGCACCATCTCCATCTGCGCTGCCACCCATGAACGCTAATGCCTGTTTATATTCATCCGAGTTCTTATATGCT
>CACXFV010000048.1 GCA_902767015.1 uncultured Lachnospiraceae bacterium
GAGACTTTAACCTCCTAGAAATTATGCCACAAGTACTGCAAAAGGAGTCGTTGCGCTTCACTGCAACGACCCCTTTTTTTGAATGTCAAGTTCTATTCTACATCTACACTATCAGAAATATAAAGGTATTCTATTCTCATGATTGAAATAATTATTACTTTCACAATCCATCCCCTCATTATGATTAGAAAGTAATTGTACACCGAACTGTACTTCTCTCAAAAAAACAGGCCTCCTTTCACTGAACAGAGTTATTTCCTATTCAATTGATTTATGATAGCTATAAACAATTTATCAAATTCAATTATTTTTTTCTTGTAAAAAATTGTCTTTCTTCTTGATGTTATAGAAAATGCCAATGCCAGACTTACCTTGCGTGATAATTGTCTTCATAATCCTTCGGTGTAATCCCCATCAATTTGTAAAACGAATGACTTAAATGACTTTGATCGGAAAAACCAAGATCTGCTGCAATATTGACTGCTTTCTCAGAAGAATACAGTTTTTTCTTCGCTTCTCTTATTTTCGCCTGTGTATAATACTGATGTGGTGTAATTCCCATTTCACGCTTAAAAAGCCGTTCCAAGTAATATTTTGATAGGTGAATTGCCTCTGCAATCTCATCCACTCTGTATGCTTCATTTACATGTTCCTGAATATATTCGCATATCTCACGAGCGATTTTTCGCTGTTCCGACATTTCTACCGCTTCCCGCCGCGTCTGCACAATCGGCTTAATCATAGATTTAACCGTTTTTACTAGAAACTTTGCAGATTCAAGGCTATCATTTTCTGCAAATTTTAAACATGCATTTTCAAATTCACAAAGATCAGCCGCTGCATAATAATCCTTCAGTTGTAATTTCAGAAGCTCCGTTTTCCACCGACCCTTAAAGCAAATCGTTATATATCGGTATTCCGAAGTTGTCACGATCTTCACCGGGTAATCAGACGGAATTACAAATAGTTCGCCTGGGTTCATAGCTTTTTTCTTTCCGGCAATAGTAAATGCAATATTTCCATCTTGAACGATACCAATACAGTACGCATCATGACTGTGCACAGGAAAGGTATGACTGCTATGCGAGAATAACACCTCTATTTTATTATGTTCATAAAAATGAATCTCATTTTTCATACCAATACTACCCCAATTATGTTAAACTAATTAATGCTCTTTATTAAGATACTATGGATTATCACGTTTTTCCACGTATAATTGGTAAAATCAGGAATCTTTTTCAGAAAGGCAGACTATGCAATATCCTAATATTGTTTTCGACATGGGCAATGTTTTAATTGACTACGATCCCGATAAAGTCACAAAACACTATACGGACGATCCTGTCCTCATAAAAAAAATTCACAATCTTGTTTTTTCATCCATGGAATGGATAAAACTCGATGCTGGTCTCATCTCCGAAAATGTAGCTCTCTCTGCTATGCTCAAACGTTTCGATTCCGATGCTGAACGAGAACTTGCAAAACTTGCATTTCTTCACTGGGATCATTTCAATATGTGGGCCAAACCCGGCATGGAAAGCATAGTTCGGGATTTAAAAAATCGTGGTCATAGAATTTATATTTTATCTAATGCCAGTCTTCGCCTACCAAAGATATACATGAATTATATGCCTGCAGCCGAGTTATATGATGGTGTCTTCTTTTCTGCGGAACATCAATTAATAAAACCTCAAAAGGAAATATATCAGACATTTTTGAATACTTTTCATTTAGATGCATCGGAATGCTTTTTTATCGATGATCTCCCAGAAAATATTGCTGCAGCCAAATCACAAGGATTTGGAGGCTACTGTTTTGATGGCAATGTTGAAAAATTGAAAAATGTTCTCGCACTTATGTAGAACATTTCAAAAAAGCGTCTGCATTTCATACTGCAGGCGCTTAGTTTTATTTTCGGATTTTTGTAAATTCGGATTTAAATGTATATAGAAATCCACACATACGATTCCCTACGATAATGGATTTATCAAAGGGTCTCCTTTTAATGATTTTTCATTTTAAGCAATAATTCCATGGTGTGAATTCCATGACTGATCTCATCGGATATTTTTACTATTTCCTTGTCTAATTCAATAATAATAGAATAATCATCCATCATTGCCGACAATAACTCTGCTTCACCATGTTCAGAAATAAAGTCAAGCGTTCTCTGTACTTTTTCTCTTTGGCCTTTTAGCATTAAACCCAACTCGGTGTATTTTTCGCTTCGAGGTTTCACACCCATAGAAGAAAATATTCTGCTAATTCCCAATTGCATGTCCAAATCCAAATACTTCATTATCAATTGGTCACAACGATCCATATCTAGCATTGTTTTTTCCAGATTTACATGGATACTATGTAATGTCTCTGCTTCCATCAAATACCCCTTTATACATTTCACAACTTTCTTATATTATCGGCATTAAATGCTATAAATATCAAACATTATATTTTTTTATTTGAATTATATCTCCCAAAAACATCTTACAGAAATGCACAATGGCAGGTCTACAAGACCTGCCACATACTTTGATCAAACCGTATATCCGCTCTGTTTTTTTATCGCAAGATATAGCTGTGCATCAGCATTAAGTTTATATGGATATACATAAAATGCTAAAGCTATACCACAAGTTATGCATCCCAAAAGATACCAACCTATGAAAGAAAGATCATATACAAATGCTGACCATTTATTTCCCTTCATCATCTCTCTGGATATTCTGAGTGCATCCACACCTTTTACTGTAGGATTTTCTGCCAGGATATAGGGAACCATCCTATATGAATATGTGATTATTACTCCCGGAATAACAAATAAAAATAGCCCCAATATGATAAACAGGTCTCTCAAAAAGATGCCTGAAACTGCATTGATATAGTTATTTTTGTAACTGTAACTCAATTCTCCAATGTTTGCTTTCTCATACTGATTCACAATAAAAAAACGGTTACAACCAATTTCAAGAGGATTTATCAGAAAAATCTTCACTAAAAAACTAGCCGCCAAAATCACCCCTAGTATTGATAGAACTATGATCATTATCTTAATAAAGTCCGGATCATAAATGATATCTTTACCGACTTCATCCGCTTTTCCTTTTGCTGACGATCCCGATGCTATAAAGAAAATAGAATAAATAATGGATACTAGTACTGAATTAAAATAATTATTTTTAAAATTAATCTTCCCCTGCGCTTTAACTTTTACACCGTCCCACATAGCTGTAGTTCCTTTCACAAATTATGTTTTTGATAGCTTATAAATCCTCTATTTTTATCTACCGTTTATAAAATCTTCATCGACTACTAATCTTAAATCATAATTAAACTAAAAAAAAATAATACACTTTCTCGGATAAAATCAAAAAAAGGCCAGAGTGAAAACACTCTGACCTCTCTCGTACCTTCAAAATTGCATACTACGTAACATAAATAAGGATGTAAAACATCAACCTAACCAGCCAAATTGGATAAGCCCTCGACCTATTAGTAACTATCA
>CACXFV010000049.1 GCA_902767015.1 uncultured Lachnospiraceae bacterium
GTTAGACACAAATGGATGGCGATGCATATGTGGTGTTGTGAATCCGAGCTATACCGGTACATGTGGGTGTGGCAGAACGAAGACGGAAGTTCAAAAAAAGCAGAGTGAAGCAAGACAGCAATTAATAAACGATGCTGTGAACAGGCAGAATCAGATAGAAAAGCAGAACATTGCCAATCAAAAGTCAGAGAATGAAAAAGCGAAGCAGGAAAAACTGGTAACCTATAATCTAAGATTAGATAATATAAAAAAAATGAAAGAGCTATTAGATGCAGGAGCTATTACTCAGGAAGAATTTGAAGAGAAAAAAAAGCAGTTGTTAGATACAATGTAGGAGAATAACAGTGAAATCTTATATGACAGAAGTACTGTTGGTTTTGAATATTAATGCTATGGAGGAAATATAAGATGCAATTTTGTGTAAAATGTGGAAGTAAACTGGAGGAAAGCAGTAAGTTTTGCCAATTTTGTGGTAATCCGATGGATACCGGGCAGAGTGAGCACATAGCTTTAGAGAAAAATCTGTATGTGCATCCAGAATCAACATCTCAAATGAAGATAAACAGTGGGGGTTCATCTGGAGTCGAAAAGATACCTGTCAATCAGAATAAAATGATGACAGACATACGAAGAGTGACAGAGTACACAAATGAACGACCAATACAGGTGAATAATCCTGCAACAGCATCTGATGAAAAAAATGTTCCAACACATCAAAAAGCAGGCAAGAGACAGGGCATACAGCAGTTGCTCAGTGAGGCACCAAAGTCAGTCAGTTTTGTTACATCGGCAATTCTCAGTACTTTATTGCAGCTTCCTATTATGTTATTTCCGGTTGTTTTTTTAATAGACGGGGAATATCTGGGGGCATTATTGGTATTTGGTGTATGGGTTCCTATATTGATTTTTTTAATCGGACAGTGGGTGTTCCTGGCAAATGGTCTGTCACGTAGTGAAGAGATGTCAACTGCCGGTATGACAGTTATGAAAGTATCTGTCGTTATACAGCTTCTGTTTCAGGGAATTTATTTCATTTTAAACATGATAATCACACTTCAAAATATTGAAAAAGTGAAACATAATACTTTTTCATGGTATTTGTACAGTGACAGTCGTGAAGAGTATATCAGTTCTCAGAAGACAAAAATAGTAATACGGTTTATTGTAATGATGATAATCATTATACTGAATTTTGCCGGATATGTTCAATCATTAAACATTATTAATACGATGAAGGAAATGAAAAGAACAGATCAGTTTCCCAAAAATAACTTGCCTTCTGCGTTGGTGGTAATACTTTGCCTTAAAGGATTTGCCATGTTTTTCATAGCGTTGAAATTTTTTATTGCATCAGGAGAATTTTATTCAAGAATAGACGAATTGTCGGGATATGCGGTCTTGATTGGAATTATATTTATTATGGCGGGGATTTATTATTTTGTGCTAGCCACATCTATTGTTTCATTTGGCAATAAAATGGCCTATCAGAGAAAATTTGAACAGAGTCGTTCCAGGGTAGAAGTCAGTCAGAAAAATCCTAACAAAAACGGATGGAAGTGCCTTTGTGGTGTGGTAAATTCTAGTTATACTGGAACCTGTGGCTGTGGAAGAACAAAGAATGAGGTACTAAATCCACAAAGTGTGAAGAGACAGGAGACCATAAAAAAAGAAATAATTCCAAAAGAAGCAGTTAGAAAAGAAGTCGTTGCAAAAGGTGAATCGTCTGTGGCTCAAAAAACGAAAAAAGTGGAAGTAGATGAGAACAGCATGCAGGAAAGGCTGATTACAGATAAGATGAGGTTAGAGAATATCTTAAAGTTGAAAGAAATGCTTGATGCAGGAGTGATAACACAGGCGGAATTTGATCATGAGAAGAAAAAGTTACTAAGTACCCAGTGACTGAAAGCTTTCATGGTTTGCAGTAACCACCGGTTAACCGGTGGTTACTGCTTTATATGCGGCATTTACATCCACACTGAATCTGGTTAGATCTGTTTGTCCCAGATTTTGATGTACAGTTGTCATGATTTCCTCTAAGGAAATGTTTTTATTGCGGTCGTTATACACCTTATACACTTCCTGATAAATCAATTCATACCGTCGATTATACAGTGCCATGTAATTTGCCCACAGGACACTGTTCTGCTGTAGATTGGCAGTAGTCGCATCCATGTTAAGCGTTCCGTTGGAAGATATGACACCCATGGAAATCATTTCCTGCAAAACATTAGGATTCTGGAATTGATAGCCGTTTTTTGCACAGTAGATATTGATTAATTTTTGAAGGTCATTAATATTGGCAATGTGGGATAAGTCATCTGATGACAGATACTTTTTATCGGTATAATATCCTGCAAGGTTGTTTGCATCAAATGCCATCTGGTAACCATTGTACAGTGTTGCAGCGGCAAGCTCATTTTCAAAACGGATGCCCACATTGGTGTTATCATCATAGTAAAGCATATAAATCTGACGATCCATATCACTCTTAAACTCACTTTTATAGGATACTTCATATCGGTTTTTCTGCTGTGAATATATGTTGCCATAGATTGTGCTCATGTCAGAAATTGAAACCCGGTCATAGTATTGTCCTCCGGTTTCTGTTGCAATTCTTCTAAGCAGTGCACTGTCGATATTACTTCCAAGACCGATGATATAGACCGGTATCTGATATGCTTTCGCCACACGTATAACGTCATCAGCAGAATAGTCAAATCCGGTATTATAGGACACATTCATTCCATCTGTAAATGCCACGACACATTTGGCACCGCTGGCGGAAGCCGTGTACATGACAGAAGAATAGAGGGACTGATATAAGCTGGTTAATCCGTAACAATTCAGATGATTGATTTCGTTACTAACAGTGGTTTTATCCTGGGTAAAGCCCAGCTTTCTTTCGTAAACATTTCCTATCAGAGAAAGTCCGAGATATGTATCCGGTGATGTGCTGGACGCAAAGGAAGAGAGAATATTTTGCATTGTTGTGAAGGAGGAGCTCATGCTGTCGCTGACGTCTGCCACTAAATCGATTGTCATATGGCCGTCAACTTCATTGACATCCAGAAGCTCACAATACTTCCAATCGTTGTTATTATTCGCTTTTTCATAGATGGTAAAGCCGTCATCTTCCCAGTCAGTAATTTCGGAAATATCAAAATATAAGCGAACCTCATAATCCTTTGAAACATCTGCCTGATTGTAGCCGGATAGTACATGGGCGGCATTGTTAACAGCCTCAAGACTTGATTTTTGCTTCATAAAGGCATCATAGGCCTCTTTTGTTTTGACATAATTGCCCTCATCCGCAGAATCAATTACCTGCTGTTTTCGGGTGTTCAGAAGATTCTCCTCCAATGCAAGCCAACCGGAATTTCGAGAAACCTGTTCAACATCCTGCAAATAATCATGAACTTCATTCTTGTCATATTCCTTTATTTCGTCAGCTACTTTTTCAAAGGCTTTTGTTTTCTTTACGGCATCAGTGGCAAGATAGTTTGTGATTGCCGCTTCGGCCGCCTCCTTTGCAGCATTGTAATCATGCTCCATATCGCCGAAGAAATATTTTTCATCGGATTCCATTTCAGCCACAATATCATCAAAAATCTCTTTCTGTTTTTCTATCTGGCTTACCATGTTATCAAGTTCCGGCCAAAGTGTTTCCATCCTTGATTTCTGCTGTGGCATACTTCGGAAATCCTTTTTTGAAATTAATTTTTTGGCCTCAGAGAGATAGGTGTTGTATTCCTCGCTGTAATCACCAAGGGAAGCATAGGCTGCTGCTTTTTCTTTGTAATTTTCCAAATAGTTCGCAAATTTCTCTGTCTTTGTATGGGCATAAAAGAAAAAGCCGCCGACACCTAATCCTGCTATCAGTAAAATGGAAAGAATGCTTACCAGCGCGATGATACCGCCTTTGCGCGATTTCTTTTTAGGTTCATTGCCAAAGGTCTGCGAGGGCGGAAGCATCTGTTGCTGAAATTGCCTTGGCTGTTGCTGAGGTGGAATTGTCTGTTGCCGGGGCGGCAACGTCTGTTGTTGAGACGGAATCACCTGCTGCTGAACGTGCTCTGGCTGTTGCTGTAGAGGTGGTGCCGGTTTTGTCTTTTCTTCATTGAAAGATGACGACATGTTTGATGGTTCGGATATTTGTGATGTCTTAAACTTGGCACCGCAGGCTGTGCAAAATAGAGCATCATCATTCGCGGATTTTCCACATTTTGTACAAAACTTCATTTTTTCCTCCTTATCTCCCTCTTCAACGTATGAGTTGATGAATAACCCCGAATTAATAGCTATTATAATGTATTTTCAACCATTATTCAACTTTTTTTTACTGTAAATATATGTGACATATATGTTGCGAAAAAGAGACAATAGTGTCACATATTGACGAAATATAGAAACTGCATTAATATTGTAGTATTTAAAAATAGGGAAGGACGTACATTTTGATGAAAAAAAAGCATGGTGTGATGAGAGGAATTTTGTTGATACTGCTAATCTGTCTTACAGGCTGTGGGAGCTTTCATTCAGCAGATAGGGGACGCAGCGCTGACAGGAGTAACGCCGAGGGAGAAAAGCAGCTTAATGAAACGTTTGACGGAAAAATAAAGAAGGAAGACAAATCTAATGATATAGTCAGGGAACCGGGAAATGATGAAAGTACCGATGGATTAGCTGATGAGGTCGAAGAAGTAACGGTAAATGAAAAGGGAGAAAATGTTTCGGAAGGTGCTGTCGGGCAGATGCCTGTTGATAAAGATACAACAGAGGCAGATACAATGGAGCCAGAGAGTGCACAGAATGGTTCAGAGGTGGGGAAAATTGAGGCACATTTGTTAAAAGAGCATTATGCGGGTGATGTATTGGTGGCAGCAGATTTTCAGGTAAAGGTAACGATGCCGGATGGAAGAGTGCTCATGAATCCACGGGGCTGGACAGCGACGCCTTTAGAGCTTGCGAAAGGAGATAATGATATTACTGTAGCATATGATATGTTGAGGACCGTGATTCATGTCAGTGCAGCAGTAAGAACGGAGCTTCCGGCTGCGGGGCAGACAGAGGATGCGATGGGGAATCCTGTGACATGCAGCGGAAATCAGACCTTTGCACTGAGTGGTCCTGCTGTTTTGATGGAAACAGTGGATATGGGACAGGAGTATATTGATAAAATGATTTTTTTAGGAGATAGTCGTACATACAGTTATAAGGCATACGGTGTTTTATCAGGAGGAAAGGATACAACACAGGTATGGGCACCAAGAAATGGTACCATGTCATTGTCAGCACAGGGATACGGCATGATTGTCTATCCTGAGACTGGGGAAGATGTGACAATTCGTGACGCTGTTGCAATCAAACAGCCGGGGTATCTTGTCATTGGACTGGGTGCCAATGGTGTTTCTTTTATGGGGGAAGAAGCCTTTAAAAGAGAATACAGAGCATTGGTAAATGATATTAAGGAAATCAGTCCCGATACAAAGATTATATTGAACTCTATTTTTCCGATTGCTCATTATTATGCAAGACAGGATTTGATTAACACCCAAAAAATTGTGGAATGTAATCGATGGATTATGGAGATAGCAGAAGAAACAGGGACAAAGTATCTCAATGCAGCGGAGGCATTGGTGAATGAGGATGGCTTTTTGAATGATAGCTATGACAATCATGGAGATGGGATGCACTTAAACAGACAGGGAAACGAGGTGGTGATGCAGTATATCAGAACGCATGCTTACCCATAAAATTTATTTGTACGATGGATGTCATACATCATTAAATATATTTTAATATTGATTTGAGAAAGTGAGGATGTCAATGACAAAGGCGAATTATTTTTTTAAGCTGATATTGGTGTCTCTTGGTATATTGACAGTGACAGTAGCTTGTGGAGAAAAGTCGGTAAAACAAAGCGAAAAGCAGGAGACGGTGCAGATGGTCGGAGAACAAATGACAGGAGAAAACAGTAGTGATGAAGATACAGCTCAGGAAGAAACGGGTAGTCAGAGTGTGGCAGCCGGGATTGAAATAGATGAATGGGCCGCCTTACAGGCAGAGTCAAGAACGGATGTAAGCTTCGCAAAGATGAATGAAAGCTATCTTGAGGGCGTGATGTCAATTGATTTAAAGAAAGTAGAAAAATATGTGGTATATGTTGATGCCTCAGGCTCGACAGTAGATGAATTTGGAATCTTCAAGCCACAAGAGGGAGAAGCAGATGTGGTGCAAAAGATGGTGCAGTCATATCTGGATATGAGATTGGAAACATGGATGGAGGAATACATGCCGGATCAGAAACCAAAGGTTCAGAAAGCTGAATTATTAGCAAAGAATGGTTACCTGATCTATGCGATATTGAGTCAGGAGGATAAAGAAAATCTTTTTAAAGAATTTGAACTTACGCTGTCAGGAGAAGCTGATCATTAGCAATGGAGGAAAGCGGTAGAAGAAAATGGTTTTCTCAAGTATTACGTTTATTTATTTATATCTCCCTATAACACTAATTGTTTATTATCTTACACCGACCAGATATAGAAATTTCTGGCTGCTTCTGGTGAATCTTGTTTTTTACGGATATGGGGAACCGGTGTATTTGATTTTGATGCTTGCCTCAATTGTGCTGAACTATTTTTCAGGCTATATGATTGAAAAGCTGATACACAGTAGGCGCAGGCTGGCAAAGTGCATACTGGTCGCCAATACACTGATCAATCTGGCGCTGCTGATCTTTTTTAAATATATTGATTTTTTCATAAGAGGATTAGCACATATTTCGTTATTTTCAAGGTTAAGACCGATTGGTCTTGCGTTGCCGATAGGAATTTCTTTTTATACTTTTCAGGCAATGTCATATCCGGTGGATATTTATTGGGGAAAAACAAAGGGGGAAAAAAGTTTTTTGCGATTTTCCACTTATGTTTCGTTATTTCCGCAATTAATAGCAGGTCCTATTGTCAGATATACAGAGGTAGCTGACAGCCTTGTACATCGGGAAATCGGCGTTCACAGAATCGCAAAGGGTGTCAGACGCTTTACCATAGGATTGGCAAAAAAGATATTACTGGCAAATAATATAGGGCAGTTATGGAATGTCTACAATGCCATGCCGATGGCGCAGCTTTCAGTGACAGACGCGTGGCTTTCGGCTTTGGCATTTACTTTTCAGATTTACTTTGATTTTTCGGGTTACTCAGATATGGCAATAGGATTGGGAGAAATGCTTGGCTTTACTTTCCCGGAGAATTTCAATTATCCTTACACTTCCAAAAGTATTACGGAATTTTGGAGAAAATGGCACATTACTTTGAGTTCATGGTTTAGAGATTATGTGTATATTCCGTTGGGTGGAAATCGGAGAGGAAAGAAACGAAATCTCCTAAATATATGGATTGTGTGGGCATTGACAGGATTGTGGCATGGTGCTTCCGTAAACTTTTTATTATGGGGAATCTATTATGGCATTTTGCTGACATTTGAAAAGCTTTTTTTATACAAGTGGTTAGAGAGATGCCCAACGATAGTACAACATTTTTATACCATGTTGTTGGTTGTAATGGGTTGGGTAATATTTTCCATAACGGATCTGCACAGACTTTTGGGCTATCTGGGAGTAATGTTTTTTGTACACGCAGATCAGGTAATATCTGCACAGGCATTGTATTATCTGAGAGATTATGGTGTGGTGTTAATCATATTAATAATTGGCTGTTCTCCGTTTGTCAGAGAATTTCACAGAAAATGGAATCCGGTATTTAAGCAGGTGATGGCACCTGTGATGATTGGCATTCTTTTGCTGTTGTGTACAGCTTATCTGGTGGATAGCACTTATAATCCGTTTTTGTACTTTCGGTTTTAGATACATGGGATTGATGTATGCCATTGGTGTGGTATATATCAGTTCTGCAAAATAATAATGACAGGGAGATTGGTGATGAAAGATAAATGTTCTGATTTGGCACAGGTGATACTGTTTATGATAGTCATTCTGGGTGGAATGTTCGGTATATTGCTTATGCCGGAAAAAAAATTTTCACAGAATGAGAATCGTATGCTGGCAACACATCCTCAATATTCTTTAAAAAAAATAACAAATGGGGAATGGATGCAGGAGTGGGATGCCTATCTGATGGATCAATTTCCTTTTCGTGATGGCTTCGTAGGGATTAAGTCCCTTTGTGAAAGATTGTCCGGAAAGACAGAAAATAATGAAGTGTATTTTGGGAAGAAGGATACACTAATCAAAAGATTTTACCAGCCTGATCAGAATTTAGTGGAAAATAATATCAGCTCGGTCAACAGTCTGGCAGAGCAGGCAGATGCAGAGGTGTATTTCTCGTTGATACCGGGTGCCGTCAGCATTTGGAAGGACAGACTTCCGAACAATGCATGGAATGATGATCAGACAGAACTGATAGACAGAATTTATGAAAAGGTGCAGTGCAAAACAGTTGACAATTATTCTGAATTATGGAATCACAAGGAAGAGTATATTTTTTACAGAACAGACCATCATTGGACTACGTTAGGTGCGTATTATGGCTATAGGGCAGTGACAAAAGCAATGGAGCTTCAGGCTGTTCCTGTCACGGAATATGAACCGGAAGTGGTATCCAGTCAATTTTATGGAACTGTGTATTCCGCTTCCGGGGTAAGATGGGTTGAACCAGATCAAATGGAAAGGTATGTTCCGGAACAGGGGAAGACAGTTGAAAAGTATGTGGGAGCTCAAAGCACCCCAGGGATTTTTTATGATTATGATAAACTGTCAGTAAAGGATAAGTACGCGTTTTTCTTCGGCGGAAGTACGCCATTGTTAAGAATTACAAATGATAAGGCGGAAGGTGGTTCGATTCTTGTCATCAGGGATTCTTACAGTGACAGTGAGGCACCGTTTTTGACAGAGAATTATGCAGAGGTATGGCTATTGGATCTGAGGTATTATAAATTTGGTGTGCAGTATTTTCTACAGCAGCATCCGGTAGATGTTATTTTAATCAATTATTCGGTATCAAATTTTGTAGAGGATAGAAATCTGGGAATGATGGCGCGGTGAGAAGGATGAAGCTCAAAAGAAAAATGCAGGGATTAGTGAAATGTATGGCTGCCTGAATAGTAATACTTTATTGAAAATGGAAGTTAACAAGTGTGAATTATGAGTAATTTTTATCAGTTTATAAAGGATAGTGACACTGTTGCTCGAAAATAAAACATAGATGTCACATATTGCAAAAAATGTTGTAGATTAGGTAAAATAACCGTATAATCATGACTAAAAAGGAGAACAAAATCATGAAGAGGAATTACCGGTTTAAAAGAAAAGAGATAAAACTAAGAGGATTGTTTACTGGGTTACTTGTGTCCATGTTGCTGGCCGGCTGTGGTTCTTCCGGAAAAAGTGATGAAAAAGATGTTCCTAAGGAATTGGTAAGGCAAGCAGACCAAAGCGTAGAAGCGGCAGGACCATTAACAACCAACATTGATGAAAAAATAAAAAATAAAGTGACGACAGAAACCACAGGGGAAACAAAAAAGGAAGAAGAAACCAAAACGATTCCGGAGACAACGGAGGCTGTCACAGAAAAAAGTACAGAACAGGATAAGGAAAGAGGGGAGATGAAAGAAGCCGCCGTCAGATACATTCAAAACTTTACTGAACAAGAGAAGTCTATGTATCGTTTGCTGACTTTTTTTGATTATGATATGGATGGCATACCGGAAATGTTTTTAATGATGGTAGGTGGCAGCGGAAATCGGGTAGCAGATGTTTATCGTTATCAGGAGGGAAGCTTTGTTATGATGACAACAGCGGAGATTGGTGATGTGCAATTGGAGAATGCATATGATGTTTATCGTGGTGAAAATAACCATTGGTTTTTTATCATAACTAATGTATGGACACATGGAGGTGGAGTGGATGTAGGTGTTAGTAAATATGACCTTCAGACGAAAGAAACAACGCAGTTAGGTTATGAGGCAGTTACTATGAGTGGGCAGGACGATAAGTCAGAATATAAAAATGCACAGGGAGAAATAATATCTGAGGAGGAGTTTACCGAAATTATGAAAGAAGCCACTGATGGCTACGCACAGGTTGAATATCAGGCAAAAGAGGTATCGGTGAATAGTTCGGATATACGCAAAGATGTGGAGGAGGCATTTGAAGCATATCGCATTATGGAATAACATTTTGAGTGGTAGCAGGAATGATCATGAGTCGCAGGAATCAATGCGCTGATTCTTGTGACTCATAATTAGGAATGCTGGTATTCGGAATAATGATAGCAAGTACTACTTGCCAATTCCATCAATATTACGTATACTAAAAATATCTGTTAAGAAAGATAAGATTGGATATGGGCTGTTTTGAAGGAGTGAAGCAAATGGCAAGAACGGTAGCAATTGGCATACAGGATTTTGAAAAGATAATAGGGCGGAACTGTTTTTATGTAGATAAAACGGATTTTATCAGAGAGTGGTGGGAGAATGGTGATGATGGAAGAAAAGGAAAAAGAAAAGGTAAAGTACTGGTATGACGGATTTGTATTTGGTGATGTGGCAGATATCAGGAAGTAAAAACTATGTTTTACCAGATGGTCAGCGACTGGTTCGGAGCTGCCGGCGGCAGTTATAATGAATTTATCA